>CAYWHO010000030.1:0-2130 GCA_964458195.1 uncultured Arenimonas sp. | reverse complement strand
CGGCGCGGCGACGCTGCCCACCTACAGCCAGCTGCTCGGCCACCCGAAGCCGCTGTGGATGCTGTTCATGACCGAGTTCTGGGAGCGGTTCGCCTTCTACGGCATCCGCTGGGCGCTGACGCTCTACATCGTCGCGCAGTTCTACGGTGGTGCGGGCGAAGGCGAAGCGCCGGCGAGCCGCATCTACGGCGCCTACCTCGCGCTGGTGTATGCCGCGGCGATCTTCGGCGGCTACATCGCCGACCGCATCATTGGTTATCAACGCTCGATCTTGATGGGCGCGGTGATCATGTCGATCGGCCTGTTCATGATCGCCATGCCGGACGAGACGATGTTCAAGCTCGGTCTCGCAGTGGTAATCACCGGCAACGGCCTGTTCAAGCCGAACATTTCGACGATGGTCGGCAAGCTCTACGCGGTCGGCGATGAGCGCCGCGACTCGGGCTTCACTTTGTTCTACATGGGCATCAACCTGGGCGCGATGGTCGCGCCGCTGCTGACCGGCTGGATGGCCGAGAACATGTTCGGCGGTACGCCGGCCATGCCGACCTACAAGATCGTCTTCATGACGGCCGGCATCGGCATGCTGATCAGCCTCGTCTGGTTCTGGTTCGGCCGCGCCCAGCTCGCCGGTATCGGTCGTCCGCCGGCAGAAGGCGAGGGCGGCCAGATGAAACTGCTCTACGTGCTGGGCTTCTGCGCCGTGGCCGTGCCGGTCTATTACTACCTGCTTGCGATCGATGCCGCCAAGCTGCAGGTCGTGCTTACGGCCCTGTTCCTGTTGCTGTGCGGCATGCTCCTGGTCGAGGGCATCAAGAATGGTCCGGAGGCGCGCGACAAGGCGATCGCGATGCTGATCATCTTCACCTTCAACATCGTCTTCTGGATGTTCTTCGAACAGGCCGGCAGTTCCTTCAACTTCCTGGCCGACAAGATCGTCGACCGCAGCTTCGGCAGCTGGGTGTTCCCGGTTGGCTGGTTCCAGTCGGTGAACTCGCTGGCGATCATCACGCTGGCGCCGCTGATCGCCTGGACGTGGGTGAAGATGGGTCGCCACAATCCGTCCATCCCGCGCAAGTTCGGCCTTGGCATCATCTTCAACGGCCTGGCCTTCCTGCTGTTGATGGCGGCCTTGTCCGGCATGGTCAACGAAGCCGGCCTGATTCCGTTCTGGACCTTGTTCATGGTCTACGTGATCCAGTCCGTCGGCGAGCTCTGCCTGTCGCCGATCGGCCTGTCGATGACGACCAAGCTGGCACCCGTACGCCTGGTCGGCTTCGGCATGGGCGGCTGGTTCCTGTCCACCGGCATCGGCAACAACCTGTCCGGCATCTTCGCCAGCCACGCGAGCGGCGAAACCGGCATGACGGTGGCTTCGGCGTACGCCAGCTACACGCAAGGTTTCTGGATCCTGATGGCTTGCGGTGGTCTGCTGTTCCTGATCGCTCCGCTGATCCAGAAGATCATGCACGGCGTGAAGTGACGTCTTGTTCCCTCCCCTTTTGCGAAGGGGAGGGTCAGGGTGGGGTTGTTCTGCCTGTTGCCGGACTCTTTTTTCCGCAACGGACCAAGACGAAAACGGCGACCTTCGGGCCGCCGTTCTCGTTTTGAACTGGGGGAAGTGCGAAGCAGTCCCGGGTTTCGCGCCTTTTTCCCTCCCCTTCTCCGAAGGGGAGGGCCAGGGTGGGGTTGTCCCAGGCGATTTCGTCTTGGACTCCCGGAGTGCGAAGCAGTCCCGGGTTTCGCGTCGCTTGCGACGCTCTACCCGGGCTACGGAAAGCAACTCTACGGTTCCCGGGTCTCGCGCTCGCGTTCTTCCATGCGCGTCAGCAACTTGTGCAAGGCGGCGCGTTCGTCGGCTTTCAGACCTTCGAGCAAGCGTTGCTCGTAGGCCAATGCGAGCGGTGCGACTTCGTCGTACACCTTGTAACCCTTGGCCGAGAGCGCCAGCACGGAACGACGCCGGTCCTTGCCGTGCAATTGGCGCTTGAGGCGCCCGTCCAGCAGCAGAGAGTTCACCGCGCGGCTCACGGCGACCTTGTCCATGGCCGTGCGTTCGGCCACTTCGCTCGCCGACAGGTCGGGATAGCGCCCCAGCACCGCCAGCACCCGCCATTCGGTCACGCCGAG
>CAYWHO010000029.1:9532-15586 GCA_964458195.1 uncultured Arenimonas sp. | reverse complement strand
CCACGCCAGTGGCGGCCTCGGCTGTCCCTGCATCCAGGCGCGCAACCAGGGTGCGCCCAGCCTGGCGCGCGGCGCCAAGCGCAGTCCGACGAAGGCCAGCAGCGAAAACAGCAATCCGGCCTGAAACGATTGCAGCGGTATGAGCACCGCGAGCGGCAGCGGAACTTTCTCGAACGCCTGCGGCATCAATTGCAGCAGGTAGGGGAAGAGCAGGGCGGTGGCGATCGCCGCGGCGAGGCCGAACACCCCCGCAAGCTTGAGGTCCTCGCGAACGCTGAAAGACGGAGCCGCGGCGTTCATGGCTGGATTCTCGCGATCATTGCGGACGCCGGAACACCAGGGTCGTGTGGCCGTAAGGGCCCGAACCCGGGGGAATGCCGACCAGTTCCCACCCCTTCTGGCCCATGTCGTTCAAGGCGGTCTTGAGCTTCTCGACGTTGACGCCGCCGCGCCAGGTGTTCGGCGGAACGGTGATCACTTCGTAGCTCCAGCGGTTGGAGTTCATCGCTCTCGTTTCCGTCAGAGGAAATACAGGAAGGTTCCGACGAACAGCGCGAGAGCGCTGGTGGCGGCGAGGGCGCCGATGACGTGGCGAGGATCGCCGCCGCGGCGTTCGATCAGGTGGACGATGTGCAACATGTCATTCCTCCGTGTCGTGGACGGGTTCGGCCGGTTTCAGTCGGCCATTGCGGCGCAGGGCGTCGCGCAATACGTATTCGATCTGTGCGTTGAGCGAACGCAGCTCGTCGTCGGCCCAGCGCTGGACGGCGTCCAGCACCTGGGCGTTGATGCGCAGCGGGTAGGCCTTTTTCTCGCTCATGCCGGGAGGGGCTTGCGGGAGCGGCGAAGCTCCCGCATGCGCTCAGTAGATCGAGCCGGTGTTGACGATGGGCTGGGTGCCGCGCTCGCCGCAAAGCACGACCAGCAGGTTGCTGACCATCGCGGCGCGACGTTCCGGGTCGAGGTCGACGACGTTGCGCTTGCTCAGCTCGGTCAGCGCCATCTCGACCATGCTGACCGCGCCTTCGACGATGCGCGTGCGGGCGGCGATGATCGCGCTCGCTTGCTGCCGCTGCAGCATCGCCTGGGCGATTTCCGGCGCATAAGCCAGGTGGCTGATGCGCGCTTCCATCACCTGGACGCCGGCCTGGGCTAGGCGTTCCTGGATTTCCTCGGTCAGGTGCTTGGCGATTTCGCTGGCGTGGCTGCGCAGGGCGACCTGACCCTCCTGATGCTGGTCGTAGGGATAGCTCGTCGCCATCGCGCGCAGCGCGGCTTCGGACTGGATGTGCACGAAGCTCTCGTAGTCGTCCACGTTGTAGACGGCCTCGGCCGAGTCCACGACCTGCCAGACGACGACGGACGCGATCTCGATCGGGCTGCCGTCGAGGTCGTTGACCTTGAGCTTGCTGCTCTCGAAGTTGCGCGTGCGCAGCGAAACCTTCTTGGCCGAGAAGAAGGGGTTGTTCCAGCGCAGCCCCTGTTCCTTCGACGTGCCGATGTACTTGCCGAACAGGCTCAGTACCGCCGCCTGGTTCGGTTCGACCATGTAGAAGCCGCAAAGCAGGACCAGCAGCAGCATTTCGCCGAGCACGGCCGAGACGATCAGGATCGCCTGGTCGTTCAGTGCGCCCTTGACGATGAGGAAGCCGAACAGGCCCATGGCAGCCAGCTGGATCAACAGCATCGGAATGCCGGAATACGAGCGGATGGGGGTTTCTTTCATGGCGGGCCTCCTGGAGTTCGCAACTAAGATATCAAAAAGATATCAAAATGCAATACGCATGAACAAAGAGGCCGACTTGTTAATAAACAATATCTTGAGGGCTAATCCTCAGTAATTGCGTGAAATGCCGAAGCCCAGGGCAGGGCGCGGCCGACCCGTCAGGGGGGCGTAACGCGGAAGCGCAGGATCGGATAGGGCTGTTGTTCGCTGGCCACGAGCAGGCTGCGCCCGTCTATCGACCAGGCAAGGGCTTCTGCCTGAGGCAACCAGGGATAGCGCATCTGGCTGGGCGGACGTTTAAGAGTGTCTGCCCAGGCTTCGTTGGGCTGACGCACCAGGAAATAGATCGAGTGGTAGTTGAGGATGGCCAGGACGCGGCCATTGGGGCTGAGATCGGCGGCCGTGATCTGCGAACGGTATCGCCCATAAACGGGATTGAGCTTCAGGTCCGCTTCGCTGGGCTGCTCCACGCCCTGGATCTTGCCCAGCAGTTCGGCGGTCTGCATTCCGGCGGCCGGGCGCAGCGGCAAGCGGTAGATTTCGGGCGGGACGCGCTTTTTCGAGATCAGCAATACCTCGCCACGCGCGGCATCCACCGCGACCGCTTCGCAATCGCGGGCGCCGTCCTGCCAGCGGAAATCGACCTTCCAGGCCAGGCGCAGACTGTCGCCGTCCTTCGGAGCGGCCGGTTCCTCGAATACCCATAGCGTCAGCGTTTCGCGAATGCCGCCGTTGTCGCCGGTGTCGGCGACGAGCAGATAGCTGCGTCCATCGAGGGTGAACGATGCGACGTCCTCCCAGTCGGTATTGATGGCGCCTTCGGCCTTCAGGGAGGCGACGCGTTCGCCGTTCGGTCGGACCAGGATCAGCTTCGGCTCGTTGCCGCTGTCGTTGTGTGCCCAGTACAGGCCCGGCTGCGCGTGCGACGCCGCCATGCCGCTGACTTCGTCCAGGGCCGGATCGATGAAGGTGCCGGCGTATTCCGCCGGCGACCAACGCAGGCCGGGCGCCGCCGCCGTTGCAATGGCCGGGAACGCGAGCAACAGGCAGGAAAGAAGGATCGAGCGCATGCAGGCCGTCGGGAATCAAAGCGCGAGGATGCCAGAAAGCGGCCCGCGCTTGAACGCCGAAGGTACACTACGCGTCTACTATTTCCCGTCCGCCCCATGAGCCAGTCCCCCGTCCAGATCGGAACCCCCTTGAGTCCCCAGGCCACGCGCGTGCTGTTGCTCGGTGCTGGCGAGCTCGGCAAGGAAGTGGCGATCGAGTTGCAGCGCCTGGGCATCGAAGTCATCGCGGCCGATCGCTACGACAGCGCGCCGGCCATGCAGGTGGCGCATCGCTGCCATACCTTGAACATGCTCGACCCGGCCGCCCTGCGCGACCTGATCGCGCACGAGAAGCCCTCCCTGGTCGTTCCCGAGATCGAAGCGATCCATACCCAGACCCTGGTCGAACTCGAACGCGACCACGGCCAGCGGGTGATTCCGACCGCGCGCGCGGCGCGCCTGACGATGGATCGCGAAGGCATCCGCCGGCTCGCAGCGGAAACGCTGGGCCTGCCGACTTCGCCCTACCGTTTCGTCGATACGCTCGAGCAATATCGCGACGCCGTCGCCGCCATCGGCCTGCCCTGCGTGGTCAAGCCGGTGATGAGCTCGTCCGGCAAGGGCCAGAGTACCGTGCGCAACGCCGACGATATCGACAAGGCCTGGGACTATGCGCAGACCGGCGGTCGGGCCGGGCAGGGACGTTGCATCGTCGAAGGGTTCATCGATTTCGACTACGAGATCACCCTGCTCACGGTTCGTCATCGCGACGGCACCTGTTTCTGCGATCCGATCGGCCATCTGCAGATCGATGGCGACTACCGGGAAAGCTGGATGCCGCAGCCGATGTCGGCGCGTGCGCTCGAGCGAGCGCGCGAGATCGCCCGCAAGGTCACCGACGACCTCGGCGGTTGGGGGCTGTTCGGCGTCGAGCTTTTCGTCAAGGGCGACGATGTCTGGTTCAGCGAAGTCAGCCCGCGCCCGCACGACACCGGCCTGGTCACGTTGATCTCGCAGGATCTGAGCGAATTCGCCTTGCACGCGCGGGCGATTCTCGGCCTGCCGATCCCGAACATCGCCAGCCACGGCGCTTCGGCCTCCTGCGCGGTGCTCGCGCACGGGCATGGGGTACCGCGATTCTCCAACGTGGACGCCGTGCTCGCCGCCCCGGACACCGCTCTGCGATTGTTCGGCAAGCCGCGCGTCGAAGGTCATCGTCGCGTGGCCGTGACGCTGGCTCGCGGTGCCGATATCGAAGCCGCGCGCGAAAAGGCACGGAACGCGGCCGCGGCGTTGAAGGTCGATCTGGTCTGACAGGCAGAGCGGTCCCGCAACCCGGCCCGCAGGAGAAGGACATGGTGGAACAGCAGGTGTATGCGGTCTTCCTGTATCCGGCGGCGCTCGAGGCGCTGGGCGAAGCGGTGAAGCCCTATCTGGTGGACGGCCCGGCCGGTCCGCACCTGCTCTGCGTCGCGGTCGATACCGGCGGCGCCTTCTGCGAAATGACGCTGCAGGGTCGCGACAACGCCGGCAAGCTGGTCGAACTCGAATTGATGATTCCCACGGGGATGATCCGGCTCATCGTCAGCGTGCACGGACGCGACGTGGGCTTCGGCTTCGCCTGAGACCGGCCTGTCGCCCGCGATTCAATAGGCGGGCGGTTTTTCGACGCTCGGCAGGCGCCCGGTCCGCTGGAGTTTCTGGTTACGGCCCCCACTGGCGCGCTCGGAAAAGCCGAAGCCGATATCCAGCCGCAGCTCGAACGCATCGCGTCCGCCGGCGTAAAGATAGCGATGGGCGATGCGACCGCGCGTATCGTCGAGCATCGACACGAACGGCGCCGCGGCCGGCGTCCAGCCTTCGATTTTCGACGGACAACTGCCGTACTGGCGGCAGTGCGTCTGCAGGCCGGCGGCGAGGCTGTCGATGCGCAGCAGCGCGAGTTGCCTTTCGCTGTGGAAGTGCAGCAGGGCCACGCCGGACAGGCCGATGGCGAGCATCGCGCGCAGCAGCCGGCCGCGGCGCTCCTTCGGACGCGACATCCGGACGACGAGGCTGGCCAAGGACACGAGGATCACCACTACCGAGGCCAGCGCGCCGAGGTAGAGCATCGCGTCGTTGCGCGAGAGCAGCGGCCACAGGCAAAGGAAGGGCGGCAGGAACTGCGCGGCCAGCGCGGACGGACGATTGAATTCGGCGTGGGTCGGCATGTCGTCCTGGCGTCCTTGGTTCATTCGGGTGCGGCGATATCGATCCAGACCATGTGATGGTCGCTGGCATCGATCCAGTCTGCGCCGGTCTCGCCGGGCCGCGGCCAGAACACGCCCGAGGCATTGACCGGCAGTCCGACCGAGGGCAGCACGTAGTCCAGTCGCAGGTTGCCGATCCGCGGGCCGAAGTCGCCGGTGTCCTGCGCCGGCGATCCCTTCTGCGCGAGGTTGCCGCCGCCCACGGTCTTCGCGGCGAGTTCGGCGCCCTCGCTGCGCGGCGTGGCCATGCGTAGCGCGCGCGGGTTCTCCAGCAACCCGACGATGGCGTCGTGCCGGCCATCGCCGTCGGCGGGATCGTTGTTCAGATCGCCGGCGATGACGAAGGACGCGTCCGCGCCAAGGCCGCCGCAGCGGCCGCGGTCGTCGCAGAGCCAGGCTTTTTCGCCAGGCGAGATGTATTCGTTCCAGAAACGGATTTCGTCGTGGTTGCGGGCGCCGTTGCGGTCTTCCGGTCCGTCGAAAACCGGCGGCGTCGGATGCGAGACGAGGAAATGGATGCGTCCGCGCGGCGTGTCGATCGGCACGTCCCAATGCGATTTCGACGACAGCCGAAACTTCGCCAGCACGTCGGCCGGATACCAGGATCGGCCGGTGGCCGGATCTACCGGCAGGGCGGGCTTCGGCAGATCCTTCCACAGGAAGTTCTGGAACGTCCTGACCTGGTCGGTCGAAATCGGGAAGCGCGACAACACCAGCAAGCCGTATTGCCCCGGGTGCAGGCCATAGCCGAAGGCATCGTTGCCGGCACCGCGACCATCGCCACCGACCTTGCCGTCGCGATCGAGGTCCATGCCCGAGGGCACACCGGTATTCACCGGCGCGAGGTAGCGGTATTCGTAACGGATCGGCTGCTCGCCGGCCTGGCCGACTTCAAGATATCGACGCTGGAACAACTCCGCCGCCCGCGCCTGCGCATCGAAATCGAATTCGTTCAGCAGCAGGATGTCGGGCCGCTGGTGCTGGATCACGGCGGCGATCTTGCGTGCGTTCGCATCGCCGGCGTCGAGCC
>CAYWHO010000029.1:0-9432 GCA_964458195.1 uncultured Arenimonas sp. | reverse complement strand
TCGTTGGGGTCCAGCACCATGTCGCGGGCGTTGCGTTCCGGCCAATAGCCGCAGGCATGCTCGGCGGTCTGGAATACGCGGATGCCATGCCTTTGACCCATCGTTTCGCCTGGGGATGCGGGTCCTGGGCGACCCGCGGTCAGACTATCACCGCAGTACGCGCCCCAGGCGTTGGCCGACCCGGGTCGGGCTTTCGCTGGGCAGCACGTCGAGTTCGACCGCCGCGCGCGGCAGCAGCACGATGACGGTCGAGCCGTAGTTGAACCGGGCCATCTCGGCGAACCGCGCCAGCGTGATATCGCGGCCGCGGAAGTCCTGGCGCTGCGGGCGCGAGGCGTAGCGCGGGATGTTCACGCCGTTCCACACCGTTTCCACGCCCGAAACGAGCAACGCACCGACCATGACGACGCACATCGGACCGAAATCGGTTTCGAAGTGGCAGACCAGGCGTTCGTTGCGCGCGAACAGCCGGGGAATTTCCCGCACGGCCCAGGGCGCGACGCTGAACAATCGACCGGGGACGTGCAGCGTCTCGACCAGCCGGCCGCCCCAGGGCATGTGCACGCGGTGGTAATCGCGCGGCGACAGGTAGAGATTGGCGAACCAGCCCTGCGCGTAAGGCGCAGCGGCCGTCTCGTCGCCGAGCAGCTCGGCTGCCGTGAAGTGCTGTCCTTTCGCCTGGAAAATTCGTCCGTCCTCGATGCGGCCGATCTGGCTGATCTTGCCGTCGGCCGGCATCAGCAGGCTGAGCGGATCCGGATCGGGGACGCGTGCACCGTGCTTGAGCGCGCGGGTGAAGAAGGCATTGAAGCTGGCGTAGCGGGTGGGGTCCGGCTCGGCCGCTTCGTTCATGTCCACCCCGAACTTGCGGATGACCAGTCCGATCAGCCAGTTCCTGAAGCCCGGGCTTTCTACCCGCGCCAGCCAAAGCGCCAGCCGCGAAAGCAGGCGATGCGGCAATACGTACTGGACGGCGACGCCCGGTTTCATCGGGCAGCCCCGGTCAGCTTGCGCAGGTCGTCGGCGATGTCGCGCCAGTCCAGCGCCGGCTGCGGCGGCGGGTTCGGGCGGATCAGGCCCGCCTGCCTGCCCTCGGGGTCGAGCACGACCAGCGTCGCGGAATGGTCCATCGTGTAGTCGCCGCCGGGCAGGGGCGATTTCATGTAAACCAGCCCGAGGCTGCGGGCGAACTGGCCCAGCGCTGGCTCGGTGGCCGTCGCCGCCAGGGTTTCGGCATGGAAATAATGCGCGTAGTCGCCCGCCAGTTTCGGCGTATCGCGATCCGGATCCACCGAGACAAACAGCACGCGGGGGCGCTTGCCGTCCGGGATGTCCTTCCAGGCGTCCTGCGCTTTCGCCAGTTCGCTCAGCGTCGTCGGGCAGACGTCGGGGCAATGGGTGAAACCGAGGAACACGAGGGTCCAGTGCCCGCGCAGGCTTTGCGCCGTCAGCGGCGAACCATCGGACGCGCGCAGCTCGAACGCGGGCAATTCGCGCGCCGGTTCGATGCGCGTCGTCGCGTGCAGCTTGGGCGCAGCGACGGCTGCGGCGCCGGGCTTGCCGAAATGACGTTGGGCTACCATCAGGCCAAGGCCGGCGGCGAGCGCCGCGCACAGCACCAGCAGGATGGAGCGAGAGGCGAAACCGGATTGATTGGAGGCGTTCATGCCGCGAATTATAGCGGTAGGCCCGCTATACTTGAGGCTTCGCCATTCTCCGGGCCGGCAATGAGCGCCGAATTGACGACGATCATCGACTTCATCCGCTACGGCGCCAGCCGTTTCGGTAAAGCCGGTCTCACTTTCGGCCACAGCTACGACAACGCGCTCGACGAAGCGACGCAGCTCGTACTGCATGCCCTGCATCTGCAGCACGACATCGGTCCCGCCTACGGTCAGGCGCGGCTGGTCGAGGAAGAAAAACGGGAGATACTGGCCCTGTTCCAGCGCCGGATCGACGAACGCATCCCGGCCTGCTACCTGACGGGCGAGGCCTGGTTCGCCGGCCTGAGTTTCAAGTCCGACCCGCGTGCGCTGGTTCCGCGTTCGCCGATCGCCGAGCTCATCCTGTCCGGTTTCGAGCCCTGGCTCGGCGGCCGGCCGGTGGAGCGCGCACTGGACCTGTGCACCGGTTCGGGTTGCATCGCCATCGCGACCGCGCACTACCATCCGCACTGGCAAGTGGACGGCGTGGACATCAGCGACGATGCGCTGGCGCTGGCGGCCGAGAACGTGCAGCGGCTCGAAGCGCGCAACGTGCGGTTGCTGAAGTCCGATCTGTTCGCCGGGCTGGAGGGCGAGGTGTACGACCTGATCGTCAGCAATCCGCCTTACGTCACCGACGACGAAACCGACGCCTTGCCGAAGGAATACGCGCACGAGCCGGAGCTCGGCCTGCGCGCCGGCCCGGACGGACTGGACCTGGTGCTGAAGATGTTGCGCGACGCGCCGCAGCACCTGAGCGAGAACGGGTTGATGATCTGCGAGGTGGGCGAAAGCGAACGCCATCTGGTCGAGCTGCTGCCGGAATTGCCGCTGGCCTGGGTCGAATTCAAGGTCGGGCAAATGGGCGTGTTCGTGGTCGAGCGCGCCGCCCTGGTCGCGCATCGCGCCCGCATCAAGGCACTGGCCGACGCACGCCGATGAGCGCGAACAGTTTCGGTCGCCTATTCACCGTCACCACGTTCGGCGAAAGCCATGGCCCCGCCATCGGCTGCGTGATCGACGGTTGCCCGCCAGGCATCGCCATTGCGGCCGGCGACTTCGCCCACGATCTCGCGCGGCGCGCCACCGGCAAGACGCGACACACGTCGCAACGGCACGAAGCCGACGAGGTCGAGATCCTCTCCGGCGTTTACGAGGGTCGCACCACGGGCACGCCGATCGCGCTGCTGATTCGCAACACCGACGCGCGCAGCAAGGACTACGACCGCATCGTCGAGCAGTTCCGTCCCGGCCATGCCGACTACACCTACTGGCAGAAGTACGGCGTGCGCGATCCGCGTGGCGGCGGCCGCAGCTCGGCCCGCGAGACGACGATGCGCGTGGCGGCCGGCGTCATCGCCAAGAAATGGTTGGCGGAGAATTTCTCGATCCGGGTGCGCGCCCATGTCGCCCAGATCGGCGACCTGCGTCCCGGCGCGTTCGACTGGGATGCGGTCGAGGACAATGCTTTTTTCTGGCCCGACGCCGCCCAGGTCGACGCGTTGGAATCCTTCATGGACGCGCTGCGCAAGTCCGGCGATTCGATCGGCGCGCGTATCGACGTCGTCGCCGACAACGCGCCGCCAGGCTGGGGCGAACCGATCTACGGCAAGCTCGACGCCGAGATCGCCGCCGCGATGATGTCGATCAACGCCGTCAAGGGCGTCGAGATCGGCGCCGGTTTCGCCAGCGTCGCGCAGAAGGGCAGCGAACATCGCGACGAAATGACGCGCGAGGGTTTCCTCGGCAACCAGGCCGGCGGCATTCTCGGCGGCATCAGCAGCGGGCAGCAGATCCGGTGCTCGGTCGCTTTCAAGCCGACGTCGAGCCTGCGCCTGCCGGCGCGCGGTCTCGATGTGAACGGCAACGAAGTCGAAGTGGTGACTACAGGACGCCATGACCCCTGCGTCGGCCTGCGCGCGCCGCCCATCTGCGAAGCGATGCTGGCGCTGGTGCTGATGGATCAGGCCTTGCGCCATCGCGGGCAATGCGGCGGCGTGGGCGACGTGTCGCCGCGCATACCGGCGGGCCGGTCGTGAACGCCGCTTTCTGGCTGGGACTGAAATGCCTGGCGCGAAAACGCCGGTCGGGGCGCCATCGCGGCCCGCTCGAGTCGTTTCGACGCCCGCGCCCCGACTATCGGGTCTGACATCACGAATTCCACCGCGCGACGGCGCGAACCTCAGACGCAAAAAAAACCAAACTCATGACCCAGACTGTCACCGTAGCCGTCGTCGGCGCCACAGGCGCCGTCGGCGAAGCCATGCTTTCCATCCTCCACGAGCGCGGCTTCCCCATCAAGGAACTGATTCCGCTCGCCAGCGAACGTTCTGCCGGCGAGAAGATCGATTTCGGCAATCACAAGATCACCGTGCGCGACCTCGCCACGTTCGATCCGGCCGGCGTGGACATCGCCCTGTTCTCCGCCGGTGGCTCAGTCTCGAAGGAGTACGCGCCGAAGTTCGCCGCAGCCGGCGCCATCGTCATCGACAACAGCTCGGCCTTCCGGATGGAACCGGACGTGCCCCTGGTCGTTGCCGAAGTCAATCCCGACGAGCTGAAGAACATCCCGCGCGGCATCGTCGCCAACCCCAATTGCTCCACGATGCAGATGGTCGTCGCGTTGGCGCCGATCCATCGGGCCGTCGGCATCGAACGCATCAACGTGGCCACTTATCAGTCCGTGTCCGGCGGTGGCCGTTCCGCCATGGAGGAGTTGGGCAAGCAGACCGCCGCCATCCTCAGCTTCCAGGACCCCGATCCGAAGCGCTTCCCGGTGCAGATCGCCTTCAACCTGATCCCGCACATCGACGATTTCCAGGAAAACGGTTACACCCGGGAAGAGATGAAGCTCGTCTGGGAAACCCAGAAGATCCTGGGCGATCCGTCGATCCAGGTGAACCCGACCGCGGTGCGCGTGCCGGTGTTCTTCGGGCACTCGGAAGCGGTGCATATCGAAACCCGGCGGAAAATCAGCGCCGACGAGGCCCGGGCCCTGCTGGAGAAGGCCCCGGGGGTCGTCGTCGTGGACGAGCGCAAGGCCGGCGGTTACCCGACGCCGGTCACCCATGCCTCGGGCCGCGACCCGGTCTACGTGGGCCGAATCCGCGAGGACGTGTCCCACCCGAACGGCCTGGACCTGTGGGTCGTCTCGGACAATATCCGCAAGGGCGCGGCCCTCAATGCGGTCCAGCTGGCTGAGCTCTTGTTGAAAAATCGCTCGTAAAGCGTTCTTATCAGCGGAATTCCTCCCGGCTCCAGCCCCCGCTGGCGCCGGGTCACCGATTGGGGAGAGTCGTTCGTGAACACCCGCCACCTCATGCTGCCGCTGGCCCTGTCGCTGGCTCTGGCTGCACCGACCGTCCAGGCTTTGGGTCTGGGTCAGTTGCAGGTCAAGTCCGGCCTGAACCAGCCCCTGGTCGCCGAAATCCCGATCATTTCCGCGACTCCCACGGAAATGGACCAGCTGACGGTACGTCTCGCTTCCCCGGATGCTTTTGCCCGGGTCGGGCTGGACCTTCCGCGCGAACTGACGGCGAACCTGCAATTCAGCGTGGGGCGCAACGCCCGCGGCCAGCCCGTCGTGCGCATCAGCACCACGAACAAGTTCACCGAGCCCTTCCTATCCTTCCTGATCGAGGCCGACTGGGGCAAGGGTACGGTGACGCGCGAGTACACGGCCCTGATCGATCCGCCCTATATCGCACCCGCCGTCATTCGACCGCTGGAAACGGCGACGGTCGCGGCCGCACCGGTCCAGATGCCGGTCGCGCCGCCGATCCAGGCTCCGCCCGCGCCCGAGCCGGCGCAGACGATGGCAGCGGCCGAACCCGAGCCGGTCAGCGTTGCGCCGACTCCCGAACCCGTCGCCGAGCCGCCGCCGCCCTTGCCGGCACCGCCTCCGCAGCCCGTCGCTTCGCGACCGCCGGCACCGACGCCTGTTCCTGCGCCGGTTCGCGCGACGCCGCGCCCGGCGCCGCCCGCGCCGGTTCCTGCGCCCGCCCGACCCGACCAGTACGGTCCGGTGGAGAAGGGCAGGACCCTGTGGTCGATCGCGGAGTCGGTCAAACCGGACCAGGCCCTCACCACCAACCAGATGATGCTCGCCCTGTTGCGCGCCAATCCGGACGCGTTCGACAACGACAACATCAACCGTCTCAAGAGCGGTTCCGTATTGCGCATTCCCGGGCGCGAAGAAGTCGCGACGCTGGGGCCCGCCGAAGCAGCCGCCCTGGTGCAGGCCCAGGCCAGCGCCTGGCGCACGCCGCCCGCTCCCGTTCCGCAGCCGGCCGAGGCCATCGCCGAGCGCAAGCCGACGGAGGCGCCGCGCGCTGCGCCGACGCCGACCGAGCCGGCCGCTCCGGCGAAACCCGCGGTGGCCCGCCGCACGCCGCAGTCCCGCCTGGAAATCGTGCCTCCATCGGGCAAGACGGCTGCTCGTGGCAGCCAGTCCGGTGCGGCGGCAGGCGCCGGCGGAAGCGAACTGCGCGCGGAGTTGGTGCAGGCGAAGGAAGATCTCGCGGCGCGCACGGCCGAAGTGGCCGAGCTCAAGTCGCGAGTCGCCGATCTGGACGAGTTGAACCAGAAGCAGCAGGAAATGATCCAGGTGCAAAGCAGCGAGATGAAGGCGCTGCAGGATCGCCTGGCGGAACTCGAGCAGGCCAAGACCGCGACACCCGCCGAACCGGTCGTGGCCGCGAAGCCGGCAGCGAAACCCGACGACAAGCCGGCAGCCCCCAAGCCTGCCGACGCACCCGCCGATGCAGCGGCGTCGGAGCCGTTGTACATGAATCCGTATGTGCTCGGCGGCGCCGGCCTGCTGTTGTTGATCGGCATGGTGCTCGCGTTGCGGCGCGGTCGTTCGGCTCCGGCCGAGGAAGCGATTCCGGTGCGACGCATTTCCGACGACGAAGCCTTGCGCGCCAGTCTCGCGCAAACGCGAGTTTCCTCGGTGCCGGAACCGGCGGCTCCTGCGCCGGCTCCCGCTCCTGCGCCGGCGAAGAAAACGCCGGAACCGAAGTCGGTCGAGACGACGGATCGCGAACTCGAAAACCTGAAGTCGGCGGTGAAGTCGCGGCCGCAGGATCTCGAGGCGCACCTGAGCCTGCTGCGTCATTACCATTCGCATCGCCAGACGGCCGAGTACGAAGCAGCGGCCCAGATCATGCGGCTGCAGGTCCCGAGCACGATGGATCCGCGTTGGCGCGAAGCCGTGGTGATGGGCGCGGCATTGTTGCCGGGCCATCCGCTGTTCAGTCAGGCCGGCTGGAACGCGCCGCAGTTCGGCGAGCCCGCGGCGGCTCCGAAAGCGGCCCCGGAACCGGTCGCGAAGCCCGCGCCCGCACCGGCGGCCAGCGCAGTTGTCGCTGCGGTCGCGACGGCCGAGGCGCAAGCCGACAGCAACGATTGGGATCGACTGGTAGCGCAAGCTGGCGGCACCCCGGAGAACCTCACCGACATCGATCTTTCGGTGCCGGACTTCGGCGTGGACTCACCGAAGGACGTGCATCGCGCCGAGGCGGAAGTCCTGGCCGAAGACGAAGCGAGCGCGACCCGCATCGAACTGGCCAAGGCCTACCTGGACATCGGCGATCTCGACGGCGCGCGCAGCATGCTCGAGGAAGTGCTGATCGACGGCGGGCCGGCGGCCAAGGCCGAAGCCTTGCGCATCCTCAACGAACTGGGCTGAAGACCGCGCCCGCCCCACGAAGGGTCGGGGCGCATCGTCGCGCCCCGGCCAGGTCTTGATCATGCGTTACGCGCTCGGCATCGAATACGACGGCAGCGAATTCCTCGGCTGGCAGCGACACCACATGGGCGCCACGGTGCAGGCAGCAGTCGAGAACGCGCTTTCGCTCGTGGCCGACCGTCCGGTGGAAGTCGTCTGCTCCGGGCGCACCGATACCGGCGTGCATGCGCAGTGCCAGGTCGTGCATTTCGACAGCGATGCCGAACGCGACAGTCGCGCCTGGGTGCTGGGCACCAATACGCGGTTGCCCGACAGCATCCGGCTGCTGTGGTGCCGGCCGATGCCGGACGAATTCCACGCGCGCTATTCGGCCAGGGCGCGCCGCTATCGCTACAGCATCCTCAACCGGCCGGTGCGACCGGCGCTGCATCGCGATTATCTGAGTTGGGAGCGCCGCCCGCTCGAGGCCGGTGCGATGCATGCGGCCGCGCAGGCGTTGCTGGGCGAAAACGACTTCAGCGCGTTCCGTGCCGCGCAGTGCGAAGCCAAGCACGCGATGCGCAACATGCAGGCGATTTCGGTGGTCAGGCAGGCGGACCTGGTGCACGTGGAGTTGCAGGCGAACGCCTTCCTGCACCACATGGTGCGCAACATCGTCGGCAGCCTGATTCTCATCGGACTCGGGGAGCGTCCCGTCCCGTGGCTGGGCGAGTTGTTGCGCGGCGGCGACCGCACGGTCGCCGGGCCCACGGCGCCGGCTGCAGGCCTGCTTTTCATCGGCCCGAAATATCCCGGCGAATGGGGCTTGCCGGCGGAGGCGACGCTTTGACCAGGACACGCATCAAGTTTTGCGGTTTCACCCGGCCCGGCGACGTGCGCTTGGCGGTCGAACTCGGTATCGACGCGATCGGTTTCGTATTCGCGGCGACGAGTCCGCGCCGCTTGCCGGTGGCGCAGATCGACGGCATGCGGGCGGCGGTGCCGCCGCTGGTCGACGTGGTAGCGCTGTTCATGGATGCGAGCGGCAGCGAAGTGCTCGACGTCGTAAGGGCCTTGCGGCCCAGTCTGCTGCAGTTCCATGGCCGCGAAAGCGACGCTTTTTGTCGCGGCTTCGGCCTTCCGTTCCTGAAGACCTTGGCGATGGGACCCGGTGCGCCCGATCCGTCCGTGGAGGCGAAGCGGTATCCTTCCGCAGCGGCCTTCCTGCTCGACGGCCATGCGCCCGGCGAATCGGGAGGGCGGGGCCAGGGCTTCGACTGGAATTCGGTGCCTGCGCTGAATCGCCCGGTGTTCCTGGCCGGCGGCCTCAATACGGGCAATGTCGGTGAAGCGATCCGGACGGTACGCCCGTTCGCGGTCGATGTCGCAAGCGGGATCGAATCGGCGCCCGGAATCAAGGATGGGGCCAGGATGCAACAATTCGTGGAAGAGGTAAGACGTGCAGACCGCAATGCCGCCAGCTGATGGCGCCGTCATCGACTATGGCGCCTATCCCGATGCCCAGGGTCACTTCGGGCCGTACGGTGGACGTTTCGTTTCCGAAACGCTGATCGAGCCGCTGCGCGAGCTCGAAGCGGCCTACGATCGTTTTCGCGAAGATCCCGAATTCGTCGCCGAATTGCGCAAGGACTACCGGCATTACGTCGGTCGGCCCAGCCCGATCTACGAAGCGGAGCGGCTCAGCCGCGAAGTCGGCGGCGCCCGCATCCTGCTCAAGCGCGAAGACCTCAACCACACCGGCGCGCACAAGATCAACAACACCATCGGCCAGGCGATGCTGGCCAAGCGCATGGGCAAGACGCGGGTGATCGCAGAAACCGGCGCCGGCCAGCACGGCGTGGCTTCCGCCACCGTGGCAGCGCGCCTGGGACTGCGCTGCGTCGTTTACATGGGCGCGGTCGATATCGAACGCCAGGCCATCAACGTGTTCCGTATGAAGCTGCTCGGCGCCGAAGTGGTGCCGGTGCATTCGGGCTCGAAGACGCTGAAGGACGCCTTGAACGAGGCGATGCGCGACTGGGTGACGAACGTGTGCGACAC
>CAYWHO010000028.1:13870-15812 GCA_964458195.1 uncultured Arenimonas sp. | reverse complement strand
CGGTACGTCCAGCCGCTTCCAGCGCTTCGGGTCCTGGGTGGCGATACCGGTCGGGCAGCGGTCCGTGTGGCAACTCATCGACTGGATGCAGCCCAGCGCGAACATGTAGCCGCGCGCGGCATTGCACCAGTCGGCGCCGAGCGCGAGAGTGCGCACGATATCGAATGCCGTGATCACCTTGCCGGCGGCGCCGATGCGCACGTGCTGGCGCAGGTTCAGGCCGACCAACGTGTTGTGCACCAGCAATAGCGCTTCGCGCAGCGGCGCGCCGACATGGTCGGTGAATTCCAGCGGCGCGGCGCCGGTGCCGCCTTCGCCGCCGTCGACCACGATGAAGTCCGGGCGCAGCCCGGTTTCGATCATCGCCTTCGCCACGCCGAACCATTCCCAGGGATGACCGATGGCGAGCTTGAAACCGGTGGGCTTGCCGCCCGAAAGCCGGCGCAGGCGATCGACGAATTGCAGCAGCTCGATCGGTGTCGAGAAGGCCGAATGTTTCGCCGGCGACACGCAGTCCACGCCGATCGGAACCCCGCGTGCCGCGGCGATCTCGGGCGAGACCTTCGGTGCCGGCAGGATGCCGCCCTGCCCGGGCTTGGCGCCCTGCGACAGCTTCACCTCGATCATCTTCACCTGGTCGGAGGCGGCATTGGCGACGAAGCGTTCCTCGCTGAAACGCCCTTCGTCGTCGCGGCAGCCGAAATAACCCGAGCCGATCTCCCAGATCAGATCGCCGCCGTTCTCGCGGTGGTATTGCGAGATCGAGCCCTCGCCGGTGTCATGGTAGAAACCGCCGCGCCGGGCGCCTTCGTTCAAGGCGCGGATGGCGTTGGCCGACAGCGAACCGAAACTCATCGCCGAGATGTTGAACACGCTGGCCGAATACGGCTTCGCCGCCGACGCGCCGATGACGACGCGGAAATCGTGCGTATCGAGCTTGGTCGGCGCCAGCGAATGGTTGATCCATTCGTAGCCGTTCTCGTAGACATTGCCCTGCGTGCCGAACGGGCGCTTGTCCAGCACGTTTTTCGCACGCTGATAGACGATGGCGCGCTGCTGGCGCGAAAAGGGCCGCTCCTCGGTGTCGGTTTCGACGAAGTACTGGCGGATCTCCGGGCCGATCGATTCGAACATGTAACGGAAATGCGCCGTCACCGGGTAATTGCGCCGCACCGCGTGCCGCTTCTGCAGCAGGTCCCAGCAGCCGACCGCGGTCAACGCGACGAAGATCGCCGCGCCCCACCACCAGGACGGATGCCAAAGCGCCCAAGCCGAACCGGCAACCGCCAGTACGAAACAGGACAGGAAGACCCAATAGCGTGAGGGCGGCATCAGACTCTCCATTCCGTCCGTTCGACAAATCGGGACGGCAAGCAACATGTGCCCGGGGCGGGGGTCGAACCCGCATGACCTCGCGGTCGGGGGATTTTAAGTCCCATGCGTCTACCAGTTTCGCCACCCGGGCATGCGGCTATGGTGCCGTATTCGCTGGAGCGCAGGTAGCAACCCCGAAAAAGAAAACCCCGCCGCAGCGGGGTTTCGGGTGGAGGCCGAGGTTGCGGAATCGACGTAGGGCGCAAGCGACGCCGGCGCATCGCCAGAAAAGAAAACCCCGCCGAAGCGGGGTTTCGAATTGGAGGCCGAGGTCGGAATTGAACCGGCGTACGCGGATTTGCAGTCCGCTGCATAACCACTCTGCCACCCGGCCAAGGGTGTTGTCGCACTATCGCCTCAGCCGTCCGTGGCGCAGCAGCCGCTCGGCTCCTGCCTCGCCCTCAGGGTTCGCACGATCTGCCGTTGCAGATCGTAAGCGCGAACCCTTCGACCACTCTGCCACCCGGCCAAGGGTGTTGTCGTACTTTCGCCTCAGCCGTCCGTGGCGCAGTCGCCGCTCGGCTCCTGCCTCGCCCTCAGGGTTCGCACGATCTGCCGTTGCAGATCG
>CAYWHO010000028.1:0-13770 GCA_964458195.1 uncultured Arenimonas sp. | reverse complement strand
TAAGCGCGAACCCTTCGACCACTCTGCCACCCGGCCAAGGGTGTTTGAAAACGTTAGCCCCCGATCTGGAGGCCGAGGCCGGAATCGAACCGGCACACACGGATTTGCAGTCCGTTGCATTAACCATTCTGCCACCCGGCCATGGGTGCCTGCTGCGGGAGATTCTAACGTCAACCGCCGCGTTTACTACGTTCCAAAAAACAAAACCCCGGCGAACCGGGGCTTTGCAGAAACTGGAGCGGGAAACGAGACTCGAACTCGCGACCCCGACCTTGGCAAGGTCGTGCTCTACCAACTGAGCTATTCCCGCGGAAGTCGTCTATTTTTGGCGAAACGGGCCCGCGTGTCAACACCCCGAAACGCCGAATACCCTGCCCCGGCCCTCAATGCCGGCTCATCGCCGGCCAGGCCGCACGCACGTAATCCGCGCCGGACCACAGCGTCAGCGCGGCGGCAGCGGCCAGCAGCCATTCGCCGATGCGGAAAATCGGCAATCCGAAAAAGGGTTCGCTGAAAAGCAGGCAGCTGATCGCGACCATCTGCACGATCGTCTTGATCTTGCCGAGTCCGGCCACTTTCACCAGGCCGTGCGCGCCGAGTTGCGCCATCCATTCGCGCAGCGCCGAGATGGTGATCTCGCGCCCGACGATCACCGCCGACAGCAGGGCCATCCAGGCCGTCGGATGCCCCTGCACGACGAGGAACAGCGCCACCGTCACCGCGAGCTTGTCGGCCACCGGGTCGAGGAAGGCGCCGAAGGCCGAATACATGTTGAAACGCCGCGCGACCCAGCCGTCCAGCCAGTCGGTCAGCGCGCCGGCGACGAAAACGCCCGTGGTTACCCAGTTGCTCCAGCGGTTGTCCCAATAGAACGCCAGCACCATCACCGGCAGGCTGAGGATGCGCAACAGCGTCAGCAGGGTCGGGATGGTCAGCTTCACTCAGGCGTCCGTGTCGGGTGTTTCCAGCCCGTGTAGTGAAGCATAGATGCGGGTCGCGAGGGCAGCGCTGACGCCCTCCACGCGGGCGATTTCCTCCACGCCCGCGCCCTTGAGACCGCTCAGTCCGCCGAAATGCTTCAGCAACGCGGCGCGACGGCGCGGGCCGATGCCCGCGATGTCTTCCAGCCGACTCGTCTCGCGCGCCTTCTGCCGGCGCCCGCGATGGCCGGTGATGGCGAAGCGGTGCGCTTCGTCGCGGATCTGCTGGATCAGTTGCAGGCCCGGCGACTCCACGCCTGGCCGGATTTCGCGGCCATCCGGAAAAACCAGGGCCTCGTGTCCCGCGCGGCGTTCCTCGCCCTTGGCCACGCCCACCAGCGTCACGCCCTGGACCCCGAGTTCCTGCAGCACCTGGCTCGCCTGCGCGAGCTGGCCGGCGCCGCCATCGATCAGCAGCAGGTCGGGCAGCACGCCCTCCTCCACGCCGCGCCGGAACCGCCGCGTCAGAGCCTGGTGCATGGCCGCGTAATCGTCGCCCGGTGTGATGTCGGCGATGTTGAAACGGCGGTATTGCCCGCGCACCGCGCCTTCGGCGTCGAACACCACGCAAGACGCCACGGTCGCCTCGCCCATCGTATGGCTGATGTCGAAACACTCGATTCGCGCCGGCGGCGCGGGCAGCTGCAGCAGATCCTGCAGCGACTTCATCCGCGCCTGTTGCGTCGCGGCGCTGCTGAGCTGGCTCTGCAGCGCGAGCATGGCGTTCTTCTGCGCCAACTCCAGGTAGCGCGCGCGATCGCCGCGCACGCTGGTCTTGATCTCGACCCGGCGTCCGGCCAGTTCGCCGAAGACTTTTTCGAACAGTTCCACGTCGGCGATGGGATGACCCAATACCATCTCCCGCGGCGGGCGCTTCTCCAGGTAGTACTGGCCGACGAAAGCCGACAGCACCTCCTGTTCCGACTCGGCGCCGTTGAGTTTCGGGAAGAAGGAACGCGTGCCGAGGTTCATGCCGTTGCGGAATGACAGCAGCAGCACGCAGGCGGCGCCCTGCGCCATGGCGCAGGCCAGCACGTCCATCTCGACCTGCTCGCCTTCCACGTACTGGCGCGCCTGGATCTTGCGGATGCCGGCGATGGTGTCGCGCAGCTGCGCGGCCTGTTCGAACTCGAGACGGCCGCTGGCCGCGTCCATCGACTTCGTCAGCTCGTCCACCAGTTCATTGCTGCGCCCGTCGAGGAACAGGGCCGCGCGGCGCACGCTGGCGTCGTAATCGCGCGTGGCGATCAGGCCGACGCAGGGCGCCGTGCAGCGGCCGATCTGGTGTTGCAGGCAGGGCCGGCTGCGGTTGCGGAAAAAGCTGTCTTCGCAACTGCGCAGCTTGAAGATCTTCTGCATCAGGTCGAGCGTTTCGTTGACCGCCAGGCCGCTGGGATAGGGGCCGAAATAGCGTCCCGGTTGCGAACGCGGCCCGCGGTGCTTGCCGATGCGCGGCCAGGTCTCGTCGGTGAGCAGGATGTAGGGGTAGCTCTTGTCGTCGCGCAGCAGCACGTTGTAGCGCGGCCGCAACGACTTGATCAGCTGGTTCTCGAGGATCAGGGCCTCGGCTTCCGTGCGGGTGACGGTGATTTCCATGCGCGCGATCTGCGCGACCATCAGCGCGATCCGGCGCGAGGGCAGATCGGCGCGGAAATAGCTCGCGACGCGCTTCTTCAGCGACGCGGCCTTGCCGACGTACAGCACGGCGCCGTCGGCCGAGAACATCCGGTAAACCCCGGGGGCGGTGGTGAGTTGCCGGACGAATTCCTTTCCGTCGAAGGGCAAGGCTTGGTCGCTCATCCGCGCATTATCGCCGAGGCGCGGGCCCGGCCCGACGCCAGGGAACGGCTCATTCGTCGACCGGGATGCGCGTCAGCAGGCCCGTGTTCAGGTCGTAGCGCAGGATCTCGTGCTGGCCGGCGTCGGCGATCCACAGGGATTCGCGCGACATCGCCAGGGCCGCGGGCTGGTAAACCGGCTGCGGCAGGCTTTGCGTGGCCATTTCGCCGCCGCCGAGGCGCAGCGTGCGCAGTGCGCCGTTGTAGGTATCGGCCACCCAGAGCACCGGGGAACGCGCATCGAGCGCCAACGCCAGCGGATACTGCAGGCGCGCTTCCTGGCGTTGCCCGTCCACGTCGCCGAATTCGTAAAGGCTCTGCCCCACCAGGGTCTGCACCATGCCGTGATTCAAGTGCACGGTACGAACCGCGGACGTGGCCGAGTCGGCGACATACAAGGTCTGCTGCACCAGGGCCATGCCGGCAGGCTGGGCGAAAACGGCCTTGTTGCCGGGGCCGTCGGCGATGCCGAGCTCGCCCGTGCCCGCGATGAAACGCATGCGCCGGCTGCCGACTTCCAGCTCCCATATCTGGTTGCAACCGGCCAGGGACAGGTACAGGCGATCGGTATCGCCGACGACATCCATCGGCAGGTCGAGCGGGCAATCGTCGGAGCGGGCCGAGATGCCCTCCTTCGGCGGCCCCGGCTTGCCGCGACCGACCAGGGTCTCCACCCTTCCGTCGAGCAGGCTGATGCGACGGATCGCATGATTGCCGGTGTCGGCCACGTAGAGGCTGTCGCGCAACACGCACAGGCCGCGCGGAGAACGGAAGCCCGCCTCCGTTGCGCTGCCGTCCACCAGGTCGGCGTGGCCGCTACCGAACTGCCGCAGCACCTTGCCGGTGAAACTGCATTCGAGAATGCGATGGTGACCGGTGTCGGCGACGTAGAGATGGTTTTCCGTGATGGTGATGCCGGAAGGAAAAGCCAGCGCCTGGCGCGGCTCCGCACCGCGCGCCTGGAACGTCGGCGGCAAGGCCGCGATCTGGTCGGTTTCGTCGAGCAGCTCGGCGATCATGTTTCCCAGGCGACCGGCCTGGTCGTCGCCCGATACGATCTGGCGCAGTTTGCCCTCCGGATCGATCAGCGCGACCGAAGGCCAACTGGCGACGCCATAGTGTTGCCACGTCACCCAGCCGCGATCGTTCGCGACCGGGAAGCCGAGCGCCATGCGGTTGACCGCCTTCAGCACGGTGCGTTCGTCCACTTCCGCATCGAACTTGGGCTGGTGGATGCCGAGCACGGCCAGTTGCACCGGGTAACGCGCGCGCAACAGCGCCAGTTCCCCGATCAGGTTCTGGCAATAGCCCGAGCTCGCGTTCCAGAACAGCAGGGCCACCACGCGGCCGCGGTGCGCGGCGATAGTCTGCTCGTTGGCATTGAGCCAATTGAGCGAACTCGACAATGACGGGGCGGCCGTGGCGGACATCGGGGACTCCGTGGGACGCCCAGCTTAGCGGAAATCGCCGTCCCGGCCAGCCGGCTCCAAACGGCGCACCAGCGCCCGGGCGCCCTGCTCGATCAGCGAATACGCCAGTTCGAATTCGGCCGCGCCTCCGGTGTACGGGTCGGGTACCTCGCCGTCGGCCTGCACGCCGGTCCAGTCGAGGAACAGCGCGCATTTCCCGGCGTCGGGACCGGCCCGCAGGCGCAGTTCGCCGAGATTGCGCCGATCGGCGCAAAGCACGAGATCGAACGAACGGAAATCGCGCTGGTTCAGGCCGCGCGCACGCTGCATCGAGATGTCGATCCCGCGCTGCCGCGCGATCGCCATCGCGCGCGGATCGGGCATCTCGCCGGCATGCCAATCGCCCAGCCCGGCCGAATCGAGGGTGTAGCGATCGAGGCGGCCCAGCTTGCGCAGCTCGGCGCGCACGACGCCTTCCATCAGCGGCGAACGGCAGATGTTGCCGAGGCAGACGAACAACAGGCGATTCATCCGCCGCCGCGCATGCGCGCGTCGGCGCGTTCGAGGTCGGCTTCGGTGTCCACGCCGGGCGGGAACGGCACGGGCGTCAGCCCCACCGCGATGCGATGCCCCGCTTCGAGCACGCGCAATTGCTCCAGCGCCTCCAGCGCTTCCAGCCGCCCCGGGGGAAGCGCGGTGAAGCGGCGCAGAAACCCGGCGCGATACGCGTAGATCCCGATATGCCGCAATGCCGGCACCTGGAGTGCGCCGAGGCGATCGCGCTGGAAACGATCGCGCTGCCACGGGATCGGCGCGCGACTGAAATACAGCGCGTGGCCCTGGGCATCGGCGACGAGCTTGACCGCATTGGGATCGAAGAAGGTCTCGCTGTCGGCGATCGGCGCCGCCAGCGTCGCCATCGGTGCCGCCGAATCGTTCAAGACCCGCGCCACCTCGCGAATACCCTCGACCGGTGCGAACGGTTCGTCGCCTTGCAGGTTCACCACGATCAGTTCGTCCGGCCACGCCAGTTGTTCGGCGCATTCGGCCAGGCGATCGGTGCCCGAGGGATGGTCGGCGCGAGTCAGGCAGACCGTCAGCGGATACTCCTTCACGGCCTCGGCGATGCGCGCATCGTCGGTGGCGACGACGACCTGCCGCGCACCCGCTGCCAGGGCCCGGCGCGCGACGTGCACCACCATGGGTTCGCCGGCGATCAGCCGCAGCGGTTTGCCCGGCAGGCGCGAAGCGCCGTAGCGCGCGGGGATGGCGACGACGAATTCGGGATCGCTCATGCGGAGGGCGCCTGCAGGACTTCGAACAGACCGGAGTAGAACGCATCCGGCAGCTCCGCCGCCACCGGCGCGTACCAGGCCCCTTCCAGCCCGAGCGCGCGGCACTTCACCGCGTCCTTCTCGGTCATCAGGATGGGCGCGGTCATGCCGGCGAAATCCGCGGCCTCGAAGCGATGATGGTCGGGGAAGGCGTGTTCGACGATCTCCAACCCCTGTCGGCGCAAGGCCGAGAAGAACCGTTGCGGATGGCCGACGCCCGCCACCGCGTGCACCTGGCATCCGATGAAGGCGGAAACGTCGCAGGCTTCGTCGCCGCGCAGCGACCGCAGCGCAGAAAAGCGCAACATCATCGGCCATTCGCCTGGTCGCGCCTCGCCGCCGTTGATCACGCGCCAGCCGACGGGGCGCGGCTTTTCCCGCAAGGGCCCGGCCGGCAGCAGCAGGCCGTTGCCGTAGCGGCGTTCGCCGTCGATCACTTCGATCTCGACGTCGCGGCGCAGCCGCCGATGCTGCAGGCCGTCGTCCGCCAGCACGACGTCGCAACCGGCCTCGACCGCGCGCAGGCAGGCCGCAACCCGGTCGCTATCCACGAACACCGGCAAGCCGCTGCGTTCGTGCAGGAGTTTCGGTTCGTCGCCGCATTCCGATGCCGGCGTCGCGGCTTCGACCCGGACCGGCGCGTGCGATTGCCGTCCGTGCCCGCGACTGACGATGGCCGGGCGCCAGCCAGCGATGCGCAGGCGTTCGGCCAAAGCGAGGATCAGCGGCGTCTTGCCGGTACCGCCGGCGGTGAAATTGCCCACGACGATCACTTTCGCCGGCACGCGATGCGATGCCATCCAGCCGCGATCGTAGGCGACGTGGCGCAGGCCGATGGCGATGTGGTACATGCCGGCGACGAAGCGCAACGCCGGATTCGGCGGGACGCCGCCGTACCAGCGTCGCTGCAACCAGGCTTCCACCCCGCCGGCCATCGCGGCTCAGCCCGTCGGGTTGTCGCGGAACTGCAGGCGATGCAAACGCGCATAGGCGCCGTCGCGCGCCAGCAGCTCGGCATGCGTGCCCTGCTCGACCAGGCGTCCGTCGTCCATGACCAGCACCTGGTCGGCGTGTTCGATCGTGGACAGGCGGTGCGCAATGACGAGCGTCGTGCGGTCGGGAATCAGGCGGTTGAGCGCTTCCTGCACCAGGCGTTCGGATTCGTTGTCGAGCGCCGCGGTGGCCTCGTCGAGGATCAGCACCGGCGCGTCCTTGAGGATGGCGCGGGCGATGGCCAGGCGCTGGCGCTGGCCACCGGACAGCAGGCTGCCGTTCTCGCCGATGCGCGTCTCCATGCCCTGCGGCAGACGGTCGATGAATTCGGTCGCATTCGCCGCTTCTGCGGCCTGCCAGATGCGGCCGCTGTCGGCCTCGGACATGCCGTAAGCGATATTGGCCGCGACGGTATCGTCGAACAGCATCACCCGCTGCCCGACCATGGCGATCTGTCGGCGAAGATCCGCCAGCCGGTACGCGGTCAAGGGTTCGCCGTCGAGCAGGACGGCTCCCGAGCTGGGCTCGTAGAAGCGGGGCAACAGGCGCGCCAGGGTCGTCTTGCCGCCGCCCGATCGGCCGACGATCGCGGTGACGGTGCCGGGACGGGCCGTGAACGAAACGTCGCGCACGGCGGGTTCGTTCTGGCCTTCATAGGTGACGCTGACGGCGCGGAATTCGATCTCGCCGCGCGCGCGCTCGAGCGACCGCGTGCCGGTATCGGCCTCGTTGGGCTCGTCGAGCAAGGCGAACAATCTTTCGGCCGAAGAGATGCCGCGCTGCAGCGGGCCTTGCACATTGGTGATGCGCTTGAGCGAAGGCAGCATCACCATCATCGAGGTCATGATGACGACGAAGCCGCCGGCCGACATCTTGCCGGTGGCGGCATCCATGCCGGCGGCGAACAGGATCAGCGCCAGCGCGAAGGCACCGAGCAACTGCACCAGGGACGAAGCCGCGCCGCGCGTCGTTTCCATCTTCATGCTCAGGCGCAGGCTGCCCCTGGACAGATCACGGAAACGCGCCAGTTCCTGTGTCTGCGCGCCGTACACCTTAACTTCCTGCTGACCGGACAGGCTTTCCATGCTGGCCTGGCTGGTCCGCGCCACCGCTTCCTGGATGTTGCGATTGATGCGGCGATAACGGCGGCTGACGTAGGACGAGATCAGCGCGATCGCCGGGCCGACGACCAGCATCACCACCGTCACCGTGAAGCTCTGGTACAGCATGATGCCCAGCATGACCAGGATGGTCAGGGTGTCGGTGATCATCACCTTCAGCGCTTCGGTGATGGCCGCCGCCATCTGCGTGGTGTCGTAGTTCAGGCGCGAGAGCAGCTTCGCCACCGGTTCGGAGTCGTAGCGCTTGCTCGGCAGGCGCAGGAACTTGTCGAACAGCGTCACTTGCAGGTCGCGCACGATGCCCTGGCCGGTGCGCGCCATGCCGAGATCGCTGCAAAAAGTGGCGATGCCGCGCAGGAAAAACAGGCCGAGGATGATCAGCGGCAGCGTCACGCGCACGTCGGGGTTACGCGCGACGAAAGTCTCGTCCACCATCGGCTTCATCAGCGAGGTGAAATAACCGGCGGCGGAAGCCTCCACCATCATGCCGACGGCCGCGGCCAGCATCAGCCAGCGATAAGGCTTGGCGTAGCCGAGCAGACGGCGGTAGGTGTGCCACGAACCGGGGCGGTTTTTCTCGGAGATCACGGACGAGCGGGCGGTGCGGTGGCGATGGAAATCCTGACGAAGCCGATCTGGCCGAGCGCGTCCAGCGCGGTGACGACGGACTGGTGCGGCGCGCGTCCGTCGGCGCGCAGGACGACAGCCTGGCTGCGGTCTTCGCCCGCGACCCGGATCAGGGCTTCCTTGAGGCTGGAAACATCGGTTTTCAAGACTTCGTTGTTGCCGATGAAGTAACGCCCTTCGCTGTCGATCAGCAGGGTCAGCGGCGGCCCGCCTTCGGTCTTCGCCGTCGCCTCGGCCCGCGGTAGCTGCAGCTTCAGCATCGAGCGCTGGGTGAAGCTGGTGGTGACGACGAGAAACAGGATCAGGCAGAAAAGCACGTCGATCAGCGAGATCAGGTTGATCTCGGGCTCGTCGGTGTCCCGGGGCCCGCCGAGCTTCATCCTGCGCTCCGCGCATCGAGCGCCGGATCGGCGGCGTCGCTACTGTCTTCGAGGGTGTCGATCAGGGCGATCGCCTGCTTTTCCATCTCCACGACGTATTGCGCGATCAGGCCGCGGAAATAACGGTGGAACATCACGGCCGGAATCGCCACGCACAGACCGCCGGCGGTGCTGATGAGGGCCTGGCCGATGCCGCCCGCCAGCTGGTTGGCATCGCCGACGCCTGTCGTCAGGATCTTCAGGAACATCACGATCATGCCGAACACCGTGCCGAGCAGACCGAGCAAGGGCGAGACCGAGGCGATGGTGCCCAGCGTGTTCATGAAGCGCTCGAGTTCGTGCACCACATGGCGGCCGACGTCCTCGACCCGTTCCTTCATGATTTCCCGCGGCCGGTCGCGCATGTCCAGGGCGGCGGCCAGCAGTTCGCCGAGGGGCGAGTTCTTGCGCAGCACGTCGATGTGACGCGGATCGAGCTGCCGCTTCCTCGCCCAGTCGCGTACTTCCGCTCCCAGGCCGGGCGGCAGGACTTCCTTGCGTCTCAGACTCCAGAACCGCTCTACCACGATGGCCAGGGCCAGTACCGCCAGGGTCAGGATCGGCAGCATGACCCAGCCGCCAGCTTTGATCAGTTCCAGCACGCCGCACCTACGTCTTCGGGGGGATGGCCGATAGCATAGCCTGTGCCGGGTCCGGCCGGTCCCGCCAGTAGCGGGGATGATGCGTCCGCCTCGCCTCCAGCAGGCTCAATCCCTCGGCGCTCAACGCGAAACGCAGCATGCCGGTGCCCGCCGTGTTCAGGATGCGCGCCTTCCGGTGCTCATAGCGCTGCAGGACGGTGTCGCGCGGCAGGCCGAAGCGGTTGTCGGCGCCGGCGCTGACCACGGCCCAGGCGGGGGCGACGGCCGCGATGAACTCGCCCGTCGAGGAGGTCTCGCTGCCGTGGTGCGGCACCAGCAGCAGATCGGCGCGGATTTCGGCGGCCTGTTCGCGCAGCAGACGCATTTCGACGTACTGCCCGATGTCGCCAGGCAAGAGGGCGACGCGGCCGCCCGCCTCGACCCGCAGGACGCAGGAACTGTCGTTGCGCAAATAGGGAAACAGGGGCGGCGGATGCAGGATTCGGAAGTCCACCCCGTCCCAGTTCCAGTGCATGCCGCGGCGACACCATCCGCTGCCGGCAGGCGCCCAACCTTCCGGTGCCAACAGCGGCGTGCCCGGAAACGCCGCGAGAACCGCCCCGGCGCCCCCGGCATGATCGTTGTCGCCATGGCTCAGCATCAGGCGATCCAGGCGCGCGACCGCCATCGCGCGCAGCGCCGGCACGACGACCGCTTCGCCGTAGTCGAGTCCGCGTTCGCTCGCGGGCCCGGCATCGAGCAGCAAGGCATGATGCCGCGTGCGCACCAGCACCGAACTGCCCTGCCCGACGTCGATGACGACGATTTCGGCCTCGCCCTGCGCGGGCCGGAACGATGACGGCCACAACACCGGCAGGAACAGCAGCAACGCGAGCCCCTTGCCGCCCACGCCGCGCGGCATCAGCAACCAGAAGGCGCCGAAGCAGGCCAGCATGAAGGCGGCGAGCGAAGGCTCGGGCAGCCATAGCAGGGTTGCCGGCGAGGACGACAGCCATTCCAGGCCGCGCCACAACCATTCCATGCAGCTCGCGGCGATCTGCCACAAGGCGATGGCACCGGCATCCCAGACGAAGGAGGACAGCAAGCCGGCGATGGAAAGCGGTACGACCACGAGGCTGATGACGGGAATGCCGACCAGGTTGGCGATCGGGCCCGAGAGCGAAGCCTGCCCGAAAAACCAGATCGTCAGCGGCAGCAGACCGAGCACGGCGACGCTTTGCGCTTCCACGAAGGATTTCAGCAGTCCGGACTCCCGCGGATGCGGCAGGCACCAGACCAGCCAGGCCACGCCGATGAAGCTGAGCCAGAATCCCGGCGTGAGTACCGACAGGGGATCGAACAGGAGCACCACGATCAAGGCCAGCGCGATGGCGTCCTGCGTGCGCTGCGGGCGCCCGAGCAAACGCAGCAGCGCAACGGCGGCGATCATCAGCAGGGTGCGTACCGTCGGTAGCGCGAACCCCGCCAACGCCGAATAGGCGAATGCGAAGACCAGGGCGCCGATCGCGGCCGCCTGCGGCCTGGGCAAGCGCCGACCCCATTGCGGCAGGAGGCGATATAGCGCGAGCACGCACAGGCTGCCGAGGCCGGCGACCATGCCGACATGGAAACCCGAGATCGCGATCTGGTGCGTCAGGCCGGTGGAACGCAGGACCTCCCAGTCTTCATCGCGCAGTCCGCGCGTATCGCCGATGGCCAAGGCGCGGACGAAACGATCGCGTCCCGCCGGCAAGGCCAAGCCGATGCGTCGTGCGATCCCGTCGCGCCAGCGATCGATGCCTCCGCCGCCGACGAGCGCCCGTGCACTGCCGTCGTTGCGCACATAGCCCACCGCGGCGATGCCTTGCACGATCGCCTGCCGCTCCGCGTCGTAACCACCGGGATTGAGCACACCGCGCGGCCGTTTCAGGCGCACGTCGAACTGCCAGCGACTACCGGGAACCAGGGCCTCGCGTCGCCCGTACCAGCCCAGGCGGATCTTCTCGCCGACCAGCGCCGCCGGTTCGCCGGCGTCGATCCGCAGGTCGAACCGGGCGCCGTTCGCATCGATCGTCGGCAAGCCGACGACCTGCCCGGTGAGTCGCCACGTGTCGCGCGACGCGTCGCCCGGCCAGCGCGCCTGCATCGCCTGTTGGCCCAGCGTCGCGGCCCAGGCCAGTCCGAACACGAATGCGCCGGCGATGCGCAGGCGTGGCAGGCGCACGAATCCGATCAGCACCAGGGCGGACACGAGCGCACCCATCCAGACCGGCGGCAACACCGGCGCCCATTGCAGCAGCGTCGCGCCGCCGAGCAAGGCCGCGGCCACCGACAATCCCAGGGGTGTCGGCGGCGCGCGATGCGTCATCGCTCAATCCTGCCCGGCGAGCGGATGCAACTGACCTTCGGTGAGTTCCAGCGTACGCCCCAGCTTTCGCGCCAGCCGGCGGTCGTGCGTGACCAGCACCAGGGCCGTGCCGATTTCGCGATTGAGTTCGAGCAGCAGGTCGAATACGCCCGCAGCGGTCTTCTCGTCCAGGTTGCCGGTGGGCTCGTCGCCGAGCACGCAGGCCGGTCGTGTTACCAGGGCGCGCGCAACCGCCGCGCGTTGGCGTTCGCCGCCGGATAATTCGCCAGGCTTATGGCGAAGCCGATGCCCGAGCCCGACCCGCCCCAACAGTGCTGCGGCCTGTTCGCGCGCGCTCGCGACCGCTTCGCCGCGGATCAGCAAGGGCATCATCACGTTCTCGAGCGCGGTGAACTCGGGTAACAAATGATGGAACTGATAAACGAATCCGAGCATCCGGTTGCGCAACTGCCCTCGCCCGGCATCCGACAAGGCGGACATGCTCTGGCCGGCCACGCGCACCTCGCCGGCGGTCACCGAGTCCAGCCCGCCGAGCAAATGCAGCAAGGTGCTCTTGCCGGCGCCTGAAGCGCCGACGATCGCGACGCTCTCGCCGCGGCGTACCGACAGGTTCAAGCCCGAGAACACCGGCGTGACCAGATCGCCTTCGCGATAGGTTTTTCCCAGGCCGCGGCATTCCAGCACGGTTTCGGGCATCGGACGAGGAGATGCGTCGTGCTTATTCATAGCGGAGGGCCTCCGCCGGATCGACACGCGATGCACGCCAGGCCGGATACAGCGTGGCCAGCAGACACATCAGGAAGGCAACGCCCGCCACCATGGCGACGTCACTTGCTTCCACGACCGTCGGCACGCCGCTGATGTAATACACGTCGGCGGGCATCAGCTCGCTGCCGGTCAAGCCCTCGATCCAGTGCACGATGTGGTTCAGGTTCAAAGACAGCAGCACGCCGCTGACGACGCCGAGCCCAATGCCCATCGAGCCGACGACGAGCCCCTGCACGACGAAGATGCCGGTGACCGAACGTGGGCTGAGACCCATCGTCCGCATGATGGCGATGTCGGACTGCTTGTCGTAGACCAGCATCACCAGGGAGGACACCAGACCTACCGCCGCGACCAGGACCAGCAGCGACAGGAGGATGAACATCACCGTTTTTTCCATTTTCAGCGAACGGAAGAAGTTCTCGTTGTCGCGGGTCCAGTCGCGTACGCGATACAAGCCGTCCATGCGGTCGGCCAGGTTGCGCGCTACCGACCACGCATCCCAGATGTCATCGAGCTTCAGGCGCACGCCGGTCACGCCATCTCCGAGGCGCGTCAGCTTCTGGGCATCCTGCATATGGATCAGCGCCAGGCCGAAATCGTATTCCTGGGCGCCTACCTCGAAGATGCCGGTCACGGTAAAGCGCCGCATCTTCGGCAACACGCCGACGGGCGTATTGCTGAATTCGGGTACGTAGACCGTGACCTTGTCGCCGACGGCGACGCCGAGCCAGGTCGCAAGTTCGCGTCCGAGGATGATGTTGAACTCCCCGGCGCGCAGGTCGCCAAGATTGCCGCGCACCATCTTGTGCGCGATGTCCGAGACCTTCGGCTCGCGGTCCGGCAGCACGCCGCGCAGCATCGCGCCCTGCACACGGGCGCCCTGGATCATTGCCTCGCGCTCCACGTACGGGGCGGCGCCGAGCACCCGGGCGTCCTGGCCGCTCAAGGCAATCGCCTTCGGCCATTCCTGCAAGGGCCCGTCCACGCCTTCGACCGTCGCATGCGCCACCATCGACAGGATGCGATTGCGCAATTCCTCCTGGAAGCCGGTCATCACGGCAATCGTCGTGATCAGGGCCGTGACGCCGATCATGAACATCAGGATCGACGAGAACGAAATGAAGGAAATGAAACCATTCCTCCGCTTCGCGCGCAGGTAGCGCAATCCGATGGAAATCGACAACGGTTGGAACATTACTGACGGTCCGATTCGTTAGAAGACAAGCGAGGGCAAGGTTTTCTGCTGCCGAATGAGGCGACTGGCCGCCAGGCGAAGAAGACGGCGATCGCGGCGCGACAGTGTATCCGGCCACCAGTGCAGGCGACGGCGAC
>CAYWHO010000027.1:0-16065 GCA_964458195.1 uncultured Arenimonas sp. | reverse complement strand
CGCACCCTGGTTGCGCGCCTGGATGCAGGGACAGCCGAGGCCGCCACTGGCGTGGAAAACCGCCATCGCCTCAGGACTGCTGGCTGGCCTGGCGATCGTCGCGTTCGCCGCCCTGCTCGATCCGCACTTGCCGGCTCGCTTGCCGACGGGCAGTTCGCCGCCCGCGGCGACCGCCGATGCCTTCAACGGTTTCCTGGCATCGTTCTACGGCGGCATCGGCGAAGAAATCCAGTTGCGGCTGTTCCTGATGACTTTGATCGTATGGCTGATCGCCCGGTTCGGCGCTCGCTCCCTCACGCCTCCCGCGTTCTGGTTCGCGATCGTCGCCACGGCCCTGCTCTTCGGTGCCGGACACCTGCCGGCCGCGGCACAGGTCTGGCCGATGGACGCTTTCGTGGTCTTCCGCACCATCGCGCTCAATACGGTCGCAGGGCTCGTGTTCGGCTGGCTCTATTGGCGCCACGGCATCGAAACGGCCATGCTCGCGCACTTCAGCGCCGATATCGTCCTGCATGTCCTGGCGCCGTTGGCCGGCGCGGCGCTGGCATGAAGAAGCAGAAATTCGAGTTCGCGGCACCCGGCCCCTTCGCCCGGTTGCTTCCCCTGCTGATCGGTGCGGGCCTCCCCTTGATCGTCATCGCCGTCGTCGCCTTGCATCCGCAGCGGACGGCCTGGGCGCAGGTTCTTCCGGCCCTGCTCGTCCTGCCGCTGGTCGCCGGCATCCTCGCCTTCGCGATGCATCGCCGGAAACTGGTCCTGGAGGGCGACCGGATCTCCTACCATTTCATTCCCTGGAGAAGCGCCAGGCTCTCCGAATTGGACCTGGACGCTGCGCGCATCGTCGACCTCGCGCAGGAGCGCGCGCTGCAACCTGTGTTCCGGCTTTTCGGCAGCGCCCTGCCCGGCTATCGCTCGGGCTGGTTTCGCTTGCGCAACCGCACGACGGCCTATGTGGTGTTGAGCGACTGGCGCCGCGTGCTCGTGTTGACCCGTCGCGACGGCAAGCTGCTGTTGTTCAGCCTGCAGAAACCCGATGCCGTGCTCGACACCCTCCGCCGCGGCTGAAAGCACGAAGGACGCGCGAACGCTGCTAAGCTCGCACCATGCATTCCGCTCACTGGCGCCTGCTCAACGGCGAGTTCCTCGAAGCGCTGCCCGCCGGCGCCGCGAAGGCGCGCGGCAATGCGACCGCACGCGCACTGTCCGGCGCGCAATGGCTGGTTCGGCGCAAAAGCGACGGGCGCTACCTGGCCCTGCGCAACGGCGACACGGTCAGCGAACTTTATCGCGCCGCCCTGACGCCGGATCTGCGTGCCGATCTCGCGACCCTGGCGCAGGCAGATGCGTCGCAGCCGACACCGCGCGAACTCAGCGGACTGATCGATCGCCTGCATGCGCTCGGCCTCGACGAATCGGATTATGCGGAGCGCACCGGGCTCGACCTGGTCGCCGAACCGACCCGACTCGCCTATGCCGGCCGGGATCGCTATGCGCGTCCTCTTTGGTTGGCCGAACCTGCCGCGCGCGCCTGGCGGCGCATGCGCGAGGCGGCGCGCGCCGATGACGTTTCGCTCGAAGCGATCTCCGGTTACCGCAGCCACGACTACCAGCTCGGCATCTTTCGTCGCAAGCTCGCGCGCGGGCAGACGGTGGAACAGATCCTGGCGGTCAACGCGGCACCGGGCTTCTCCGAGCACCACAGCGGCCTGGCCGTGGATATCGGCACGCCGGGCGAACCGCCGGCGGAAGAATCCTTCGAAGCCACGCCGGCCTTCGCCTGGCTGCGCGGACACGCCGGCGATTTCGGCTTCGTCATGAGCTATCCGCGCTACAACCCGCACGGCATCGTCTACGAGCCCTGGCATTGGCGCTTCGAAGCCGCCTTTGCGTTGTAGCCGTTCCGACCTGACTCAGTCGTCAGCCACCAGTCGCAATGGCCGCCATGAAGCTTCCGAATACCCTCAGATTGTTTTTTGTCGCCTGCATGCTCGCTTTCCCGGCCGTGGCTGCCTGCGAATCTCAAACGCCCGAAGAAGCGGAGCTGGACGCCAGGCTCGCCGAAGTGGATGGGCTGATCGATGCTGGAAACCTCAATGCTGCGATTGAAAAAGCTCGAGACAATCTGGAGTTCGCCCGACGCACCTTCGGTCCACGCCACGAATACGTCGGCATCGCGCTGAACAATCTCGGGCAAGTCCTCGAAATTCTGGGCAACTATCCGGAGGCCGAGAGAAATCTTCGGGAAGGGCTGTCTTTGACGCAAGACGTGAAGGGTGCCGAGCTGACGGAAGCAAGCCTGTTGTACGCCCTCGGTACGGTGAAGTACGAGATGGGCGATCCGAAGGCAGCAAGAGATCTGCTGCAGGAAGCCCTGCTCAGGCAACGTCGGATGTCCGGCGCGACGGGCATGGACTCGGCTCTCTCCATGAGCGCACTTGCCACCGCTTACTTCGATCTCGGCATGTATGGCGAGTCGGAGACACTCCAGCGCCGCTCGCTTTCGGCCATGGAAGCTTTACGGGGCGACTCCCACTATGCCCTCTGCGCCGGCTTGCTAAGCCTTGCCAACGCCTTGCGAAAACAGGGAAAAAACGAAGAAGCCGAGTCCGTCCTCTTGCGTTCGCTGGCGATACGCCGATCGACGCTGGGGGACCGCCATCCGTTCGTCGCGTCCGACCACACAAGACTGGGGGACTTCTACCGAGCTATCGGAAAGTGGTCGGACTCCGAACAGCATTTCCGGGCAGCGATCGCCATTCGCGACTCGGCGGATTCCGTCGGCCCATCCAACCAAGCGACGAGCCTTACGGGCCTTGCCATGTTGATGCAGCAAACCCAACGCTATGACGAAGCTGAAGACCTGTACGGCCAGGCGCTGATCCTGAACCGGCAAGCCTTGGGCGAAAACCATCCTTCCGTTGCGCAGAACCTCAACAATCTGGCAACCGTGCACAAAGAGCAAGGCGACCTCGTTACGGCTGAAGCGCTCTACGTCGAAGCAATCGCCGCGCTGGAGAAATCGACATTCCCGAGCCACCGACAAATGGCGATCTGTCTGGAAAATCTCGCATCACTGTATCGCGACACCGATCGTTCTGCGCTGGCGAAACAAACATTCTCCCGGGCTGCGAGATTTCGGCTTCTGGATGAATCATCGTCACGCGAATCCAAACCGAACGTGCAATCCAGCGCTCCCTAGGCATCTCTCAGCCCTGCGAGCGCTTGACCGGCGGTTTCGGCGATTCGGCGAAATCGGCGATGCGCCAGAGGTACAGGCTGGCGTAGGTGCGGTAAGGACCCCAGCGTTCGCCGCGTTCGGCCAATGCGCGTGGCGTCTGCATTTCGGCGCGACGATCGACGCGTTGCGCGCCCTTGCGGATGCCCAGGTCGTCCACCGGCAATACATCCGGTCGGCCGAGACGGAACATCAGCATCATTTCCACTGTCCAGCGCCCGATGCCGCGAACGGGGACCAGGGCTTGCACGACCTCGTCGTCGCTCATCGTCGCCATGCGGCGCGCGTCGGGAATCTCGCCGCGCTGCGCCCGCGCCGCCAGGTCGCGCAAGGCCAGGAGCTTGTTGCCGGAGACGCCGCAGGCGCGGATCGTCGCATCGTCCACGCGTCCCAGCGTATCGGCATGCAGCTTGTTCGAGGCAATCGCCGTTTCCACCCGGCCGACGATCGTCGTCGCCGCCTTGCCGCTGAGTTGCTGGTAGAGGATGGCGCGCGCCAGCGCATCGCAGACATCGAACGATTTTTTCCAGCGCGGATCCGCTTCGATCGGTCCGATGCGCTGCATCCAGGCCGCCAGCTTCCTGTCGACCTGCGACAAGTGCGCCCGCGCCGCTTCCACATCGAATCCGCGCGCGTGTCGGGCCATGCGTCCTCAGGTCGTTGTCAGGAAATCGATCGCCAGTATTGCCCAGCCGGCCATCAGCAGCATGCCGCCGGCGGGGGCCAGCGTCGTCGGCACCTGCAGGAAGACCGCCGCGACCAGGGACCCCGAGAACAACAACACGCCCAGCAACAAGGCCAGCTTGCCGACGAGAGCCAGCCGCGAACGGCGCGCCGACGATGCGATCAGGCCCAGACCGTGCGCGAAAGCGAACGCCGCCGCCATCCCCAGCCGATGCGCCGACTCGCCCTCCGCACCGTGGCTGGCGTAAGCCGCCAACGCGACCGACAGCGCGCACAGCATCGCCGCGCTGGCCGACAACAGCCCCGTGCCCTGGTTCTTCATACCCGGAAGCTTCGCCGGCTCAGGCCGGGCGCCGCCGCGAGCGACGCCGGAACGCGAGAAAAGCGGCGACCAGTACCACCAGCATCGGCATCGCGAGGATGTTGATCAGCTTGATGCGCCCGCCGAGTTCGTCGATGTCGGCATTGAGCTGGTGCTGCACCTCGCGCAGTTCGCGGCGAGCCTGCGTTTTCTGCTTCTGGAACTTCTGCAGCTCGGCCTGCTGCGCCGCGGTCAGCGGCGCCGGCGGCGCGCCTTCCGCTTGCGCCGGCTGCAAGGCGGACAACTTGCGCTCGAGCTCGGCCAACTGCTGCTGCAACTGCTGTTCCTGCGCCTGGTAACGCTGTTCCGCCGTCCGGCGCAGGGTTTCGACCCGCTGGAACGGGCGACGGGCGGTCACGCGCGTGCGCACGGCGATCAGGTCGCTGTTGCCGATCAGGTTGTCCACGGCGTTGTAGACGAAGTCGCCGTTGTTGGCGAAGGCATTGACGATGGGTTGCCCGAGGAAATTCTGCACGTCGGCCCAGAGCCGATCGCTGAGGATGTCGGTGTCGGCGACGAGGATCATGTTGGCCGGCTTCGCGCTCTGCATCAGCTGCTTGTCGGCATGGCGCTCGGGGAAGGCCGTCTTCAGCGTGCCGGACAGGCGCGCGGCCAGCACGAAAGGCGTATCGGCCGGCTTCAGGCCCTGGAGCAGACGGGACGGGTCGCCGGCGGCCAGGCGCACCGTTTCGGTATCGGACAGCGCCGCCTTCGACGAACTCTGCAGCAGGGTCTCGAGCTTCAGCGGCGAGCTTTCCGCCAACGAAAAAAAACCGACGCTGGCGAGGTTCACCGATTCGAGATCGGCGCTGACCACGTCGCGCTGGTTCATCGCGGCCTTGTTGAGACCGAGCAAGGAAGGATTTCTCACCGGCGCCGCCGACGGATCGGGCGGTTGCACCTGCAACGCATACTGTGGATCGAGCACGACCTGCACGGGGTTGTATTCGATGCCCCAGGCGTCGAACAGCCGGCCCAGGTCGGACGAACGGCCGAGGCCGAGCGAAGCGGGATCCATCGGATTGCCGCCGGCGTCGGTCTCGGCATCCGGATCGACGAACACCAGCAAGCGGCCGCCGCGCAGGACGAACTGGTCGATCGCATAGAGCGTGTCGTCGGAAAACTGCTTCGGGTGCACGACCATCAGCAAATCGACATCGTCGCCGATCGAACCGGGATCGGCCTGCAGGCGGCGCAGCTCGAACCGGTCGCTGAGTTGCTGGTCGATCAGCCAGCCGAGATTCGGCTGCCCGGATGCGTCGATATTCGGGCCGGTCGGCAGGTCGCTGAGCAGGCCGATCACCGGCGGCTTGGGCTCGATCAGGCTCGACAGCAGCTTGGCCACATCGTATTCGAGGAATGCTTCCTTGTCCGGATGGACGAAAGGCATGATCACTTCGCTGCCGTCGGCGGTGCTTCCGACCAGGCCGAAGTAGAGCGAACCGCCGTTGTTGCCCAAGGGCAAGCCGCGCAGGCCGAAACTCGCGGCCTGGTCTTCGGCGTCGGAGAACGGCTCCGGATCGATCACTTCCAGCGTGACCCTGCCCTTCGACCGCTCGGAGATTTCCAGTAGCAACTCCTCGACGCGCTGGGCGAACACGCGGAACTGCGGATAATTGCGCGCCGCGGTCTCCGAGTAGAAGAGCCGAAGCTTTACCGGCTGCTTAGCGCCCTCGAGTATGTGCAGGGTCCCGGCGGAAAGCGTGTACTGCCGATTCTGCGTCAGGTCCAGGCGCAGGCCGCGGAACAACCAGCCGCTCAGCACGACGGCGCCGACGAACAGCACCGCCAACAGCGGCAGGGCGTAGGCGGGCACGGCGCGGCGATTGAAGAAACGATCGAACAGGGCCATGGGTCAATCCGCCTTCTTGATCTCGATCACCAGCACGTTGGCGGCGAGCCAGACGAGGATGGCGAGCAGGAAGTAGGCCACGTCGCGCAGGTCGAGCACGCCGCGGGTGATGGCCTGGTAGTGGGTGAGCAGGCTCAAGGAACTCACCGCATCCACCAGCGATTGCGGCGCGATCGCACGCACCGCATCCAGCGCAAGCGGGAAGCCGGCGAGCATCAGCAGCAGGCAGACCAGCACGGCGAGGATGAAAGCGACGACCTGGCTGCGCGTCGTCGCCGAGATGCAGGCGCCGGCGGCGAGCATGGCGCCGGCCATCAACCAACTGCCGACATAACTGGCGACGATCACGCCGTTGTCGGGGTCCCCCAGCCAATTCACCGTGATCCAGATCGGAAACGTCAGCAGCAATGCGACGCCGAGGAAGACCAAGGCCGCGAGGTACTTGCCGAGCACGGCCTGCGTCAGGGTCACCGGCTGGGTGAGCAACAGCTCGAGCGTACCGGTCTTGCGTTCTTCGGCCCACAGGCGCATCGACACCGCGGGCACCAGCAGCAGGTACAGCCAGGGATGGAAGCGGAAGAAGGCCTGCAGATCGGCCTGGCCGACTTCGTAGAAGTCGCCGAGGTAGAACGTGAAGGAACCGGCGAGCAGCAGGAAGATCACGATGAACACCGCCGCCAACGGCGTGGCGAAATAGCTGGCGAACTCGCGCCGGAAGATCGCGATCATGGCGCTCACGGAACCTGCTCCCCGGTGATGCGACGGAAGACCTCATCCAGCCGGCCCTGCTCCAGCCGCAGATCGCCGAAGGCGACGCCGCGTTGCCGCAAACGCTCTTCGACCGCATCGAGCAACCTGGCCTGCCCCTGCGGGAACACGTACAGGCGCCCTTCCCGTTCCTGGTGTTCGAAGCCGGACACGCCGGGCATGCCGTCGAGGGCGGCGCGCGCGGCGATGCTATCGGTCGGCCGCAGCGACACCGCCTGGTGGTAACGCGATTTCGCCAGCAGTTGCGCCGGCGTGGCGTCGGCGCGGATCTTTCCGCCGGCGATGATGATGGCGCGCGTGCAGACCGCTTCCACTTCTTCGAGGATATGGGTCGAAAGCAGCAGCGTGCGCTGGCGCGCGAGTTCGGAGATCAGGCCGCGCACCTCGTGCTTCTGGTTCGGGTCCAGGCCATCGGTCGGTTCGTCGAGCACCAGCGCGGCCGGATCGTGCACGATCGCGCAGGCAAAACCGACGCGGCGCTTGAAGCCCTTGGACAGCGTCTCGATCGGCTGCTCCAGCACGCCGGCGATCGCCAGGCGCCCGATGACGAAATCGAGCCGCTGCTTGCGCTGCTCTCCCTTCAGCCCGCGCAGGTCGGCCACGAAAGCGAGCAGCCCGCGCGGCGTCATCTCGGCGTAGGCGGGCGCACCTTCCGGCAGATAGCCGAGCGCGCGTCGGGCCGCGAGCGAATCGGTCATCACGTCGTTGCCGCAGACCTTCGCCGTACCCTCGCTGGGCGCGAGGAAGCCGGCGATCATCTTCATCGTGGTGGACTTGCCGGCGCCGTTCGGGCCCAGGAACCCGAGCACTTCGCCCGGCTCGACCCTGAAGCTGATGCCGTCGACGGCGACAAGCCGTCCGTAACGCTTGCGCAGATTGCTGGTTTCGATCATCGGCGTCGCGGCCGCGGGGGGATGGAATGGAGTTCTAACCCCGGGCGGGGGCGAAAAGTTCCGCGCCGCCCGGCGCATAAGGAAAGAGCGGGCTGGGCCCGCTCTTTCTTCTGCTTCGGCTCAGTTCTTGACCGGCCAGTAAACCTTGAACCTGGCGTCCTCGTCGAGCATGGTGTCGACGCCGCCGAGGTAGTCCTCGAAAGGCTGGCCGGTGGTGTCGCTACCGTGCACCAGCGCCCAGGCGCGCAGCACGTCGCGCATGCGCGCCAGCCCGGGGGCCGGCCCCACGTAGGTGGTGGTGGCGACGCGACGGGCCGGGATCTGCTCGTACTGCACGGTGCTTTCGAGGGTAACGTTCAGCGGCTCGCCAGCGACCGCATTCGGCGGCGCATCGGCCTTGCGCACCGGCTGCACGACGTCGAAACCGTAGCTGTCGCCGGTGAATTCGTTGGTGACGATACGCACCGGGCCGTCGGCGACCAGGCCGTTGGCTTCCATCACCTTGCGGATCCAGCTGAGCTGGTTGTTCATGGCCGTGGCGATCTCTTCGCTGTCGCGACGGGAGGCCGTCGTCACCAGCAGCACGTCGCGCGCCGGCTCTTCCTCGAAGGAGAAACCTTCGGTGTGCTGGCTGTAATCGTATTTCGGGATCTGCGCCAGGAGGTTGGTGAACTTGTCCAGGCCCCGGCGCACGTCGTCGCCGACGTTACGGGTCACGTACAGGCCGGCGTAACGGCCGATCAGGTCCCAGCCGTACTTCACTTCATAGGACTGGGTGATCTTGACGTTCTGGTTGCGCTGGCCGGTGCGTTCGAAGCGCACGGTCATGGTCTTGTCGCTGCCGCGGGCGTTGTTGGTCAGGCGGTACCTGATCATCTCGCCCGGCACGCTCTCGACGATTTCCCAGTTGCCCTTGCCGATGACGCGATCGTTCGAGTCGAAGTTGAACTTGGCGCCGACGCCGGCCGGCGCGCCGTCGATGCTGGTCTTCATGCGCGGGTCGTGGCGCACGAGGGGGTTCCAGTCCTTGAAGCGGTTGAAGCTGTTGAACAGGTCGAACACCGTGCTCATCGGCCGGTTGGTTTCGACGCTGTACTCGAAGCTGCGCTTGGAGGGCAGGAACAGGGCGATCACCACGAACAATGCGGCGACGATCACCAGGGAAATGAGGAATTCGATTACACGGGTCATTCGGTGGCTCTCCGGGAACGGCCCTCGTCCGGAAGGCTCGCCGGAACGCAGGAACGGGAGAGGATAGCAGGTCGGCCCGCCGCCCGGCAGGGGCCAGTCCAGGCCCGGGCGTCGGCGCGGCGGAACTGTGACGGCCTGAACAGCCGATGCCACTGCAGCCGTGGGGGGCCGCGCAGCGGAAGCGCCCGCGACCGAGCCGAATCGCGCGTACGTCCGGCGACGAGCGCCGGGCCGTGCGCGCCGCGCTCAGACCAGCTTCAATTCGAACGCCTTCAACACCGCGCGCGTCCGGTCCCTGACTCCCAGCTTGGAGAGGATGTTGGAGACGTGATTCTTGACCGTGCCTTCGGCGACGCCGAGCGAATTGGCGATCTCCTTGTTGGAGAATCCACCCGCCATCAGCCGCAGGATTTCGGTCTCCCGATCGGTCAGCGGGTCGGGCTGCTCAAGGCTGACGAAATCGTTGTTCAAGCCCTCCAGTCCCGACAGCAGACGCTGCGTCACCGCCGGCTGCACGAGCGAACCGCCCGAAGCGACCGTCTGGATGGCGGAGACCAACTGGTCCAGCGACACGTCCTTCAGCAGATAGCCCCTGGCTCCGGCCTTGATGCCGGCCAGCACGAGCTGGTCGTCGTCGAACGTGGTCAGGATGATCGTGGCCGGCAACTGCCCGCTGGCTGCCAGTGCCTGCAGGGCTTCCAGGCCCGACATCACCGGCATGCGCATGTCCATCAACACGACATCGGGCTTGACCTGGGGTATCAATTCCACGGCCTGGCGTCCGTCGCCCGCTTCGGCCACCACTTCGATGTCGTCGGCCAGTTCGAGCAGGGATCGCACGCCTTGGCGAACGAGGGTTTGGTCGTCGACCAGGCAGACTCGGATCATGGGCTTGTCTCCATCGGTAAACGCACGTCGAGGGAAAATCCCTGTCCCGGTGCGGTGGAAATTTCTACGCGGCCTCCGCAGGCCGCCAATCGTTCGCGCATGCCGCGCAGACCGTTGCCTGGCGCAGGCTGCTCGCCGCCGCGACCGTCGTCGCGCGCTTCGAGCCTGATTTCTCCCGGCTCCGCGGTCAACTTCAGGCGCAGGCGGCTGGCCGAGGCATGCCGCACCGCATTGGTGATGATCTCCTGGGCGCAGCGCAGCAGCACCTGCGCACGTTCCGGATCGTCCACCGGCAGTCGTTCCGGCAGCTCCAGCTCCACGCTCAGCGCTGGCACGCCCTCGGCCAACGTGCGCAGGGCGGCGGTCAAGTCGAGTCCGCGCTCCTCGCGCATCTCGCTGACCGCTTCGCGCACGTCCGTCAACAGCAGCTTGGCCAGGGTATGGCTCTGCTTGACGTGCTCGAGCGCCTTGCCCTCGGTCAGGTGACCGGCGACTTCGAGATTCAGGCTGAGCGCGGTCAGATGATGCCCCAGCAGGTCGTGCAGTTCGCGCGAGATGCGCAGGCGCTCGCTCATGCGCGAACTCTCGGCGAGCAGGGCGCGGGTGGCGCGCAGTTCGGCATTGAGGCGTCGCTGTTCTTCGCGCGCCTGGGCCTGCTGCTTGGCGACGAAGCCGGTGACGAAAGTGAAACTCGAATAGCCGATGTAGAGCGCGGTCTGCAGCACGGCCTCGATGGGGGTGAACCCCTGCCCTTCGATGAAAACCGGAACCAGGGCGACATGCTGCAACACCAGCCACAGGATGCCGGCGCCCAGCGGCATCAACCAGGGGATCACGCCGGCCACGATCATCAGCAGGATGCCGCCGAGTCCGGTGCCGGTCAGTTGACTGACCGCGATCGCGGCCAGGGTCAGGACCGCAAGCAGGACCAGGTCGTACCAGCGCGGCCGGCGCGCGCCGAGGCCACGCGTCACCAGCCAGTAGGCCAGGCCAAAGGTGGTGAAGGCCAGGATCGGGCCAAGCATGTCGGGCGCCGGCGGACCACCCGCCGCCGAATCGGCGGCCGGGAAGTACCAGGTGTTGAGCACCAGCGGAATGCCGACCATCGCCCAGGTGAACAGGCCGGCGTAACGCAGCAACTGGGTATGGGAAAGGCGCAGGGGCATGACGCATCTTAGGCGAGGCTCGGCCCGGGGAGGGAAGCCCGAAAGTCATGCTGCCCCACGGCCCCCTGAACCGGGGCGGTCCGGCGGTGCTGGCACGGCGTGAAGGCCATGCGATAATCCCGGCTTCTCGCGACGGCGCCAGGAAGGCGCGGTCCCAGGCAGGAGTGGTTAAAGAAATGTCGATCCTCATCCGCGACGTGCGCGAGCACGAGCTGGATTCCGTCCTGGCTTTGAACAACGCCGCCGGCCCGGGCATCCTCCCGATGGATGCGGCCAAGTTGAGATTCTTCTGGGAAAACGCCGACTACTTCCGCGTCGCCGAAAAGGACGGCCTGCTCGCCGGTTTCCTCATCGCGCTCTCGCAGGAAGCGGCGCACGACAGCCCCAACTTCCTCTGGTTCCGGGAGCGCTACCCGGAATTCCTCTATATCGACCGCATCGTCGTCGCCAGCACGCGCCGCGGCGCCGGCGTCGGCCGCGTGTTCTACGCCGACGTGCAGAGCTTCGCCGAACTGCGCCTGCCGCGACTGGCCGCCGAGGTCTTCCTCGAAAGCAGCAGCCACCCCGCCCTGCTCTTCCACGGCAGCTTCGGCTTCCGCGAAGTCGGGCAGCAGGTGATGCCCGGCCACGACCTGCGCGCCTGCATGCTGGTCAAGGAGCTGTGCAGCCATGCCTTCGTGCAGGAACGCTACGGCCGCGAACTGCCGACGCAAGCCTGGGCGGAGGCGCGCGCGCTTCCGGGCCGCAAGTCGCAACGCGCGACCGGCACCTGAGGCGCGACGGTCGATGGCAGCCACGCAACCCGGATACGAACAGGCCGGCGAACTCAAATTCGGACAGGTAGGCATCGCCAACCTGCGCATCCGCAGTCTCGATATCGCGGCGCTCGCCGACGAAATGCGCGAACGCGTGCGCACCGCCCCCAAGTTGTTCGACCGCGCCGCGATCGTGCTCGATTTCGGCGGCTTGTCGGATTGCCCCGATGCGCCGACGGTAAAAGCCCTGATCGCCGCGCTGAAGGAAGCGGGCGTGTTGCCGGTGGCGATCGCCTACGGCACCAGTTCGGTGGACGCGCTGTCGCGCGAAGTCGGCCTGCCGCTGCTGGCGAAGTTCCGCGCCTCCTACGAGCGCAGCGAAACCGTTGCCGTACCCGCGGAAACCGCGCCGGCCGCGAAGACGAAAGCCGCACCGGAATCCGCGGCGGCGGAAGCCGCTCCGGTGGCGAAGTCCGAACCGGGACTGCTGCAATCCTCGCCGGTGCGCTCAGGCCAGCAGGTCTATGCGCAAAATCGCGACCTGACCGTCTGCGCGACGGTCGGTGCCGGTGCCGAAGTCATCGCCGACGGCTCCATCCACATTTACGGCGCCCTGCGCGGCCGCGCGCTCGCCGGTGCCGGCGGGCAAACCTCGGCGCGCATTTTCTGCCGCGAGTTCCACGCCGAACTCGTCGCCATCGCCGGGGTTTACAAGGTGCTGGAGGAAATCCCGAAGAAGCTGCACGGCAAGGCCGTGCAGATCCGGCTGGAAAACGATCAGCTCAGCATCGAAGAGCTGGCATGAACCGTACAAAGGACAGGATCTAGAGCATGGCTGAGATTATCGTTGTGACTTCGGGCAAGGGCGGCGTCGGCAAGACCACGACCAGCGCCAGCCTCGCCTGCGGTTTGGCCAAGGCGGGCAAGAAGACCGCCGTGATCGACTTCGACGTCGGCCTGCGCAATCTCGACCTGATCATGGGCTGCGAACGCCGCGTGGTGTACGACTTCGTCAACGTCGTGCACGGCGAGGCCAACCTGAAGCAGGCTCTGATCAAGGACAAGCGCTTCGAGAACCTGTTCGTGCTCGCCGCGTCGCAGACGCGCGACAAGGACGCGCTGACCAAGGAAGGCGTCGAGAAGGTGCTCAACGACATCGCCGCCGAAGGCTTCGACTTCATCGTCTGCGACTCGCCGGCCGGCATCGAAAAAGGCGCCTTCCTGGCCATGTATTTCGCCGACCGCGCCGTCGTCGTCGTCAACCCGGAGGTTTCCTCCGTGCGCGATTCCGATCGCATCCTCGGCCTGCTGGCGTCGAAGACACGCAAGGCCGAGAACGGCGAACGCGTGCAGGAACACCTGCTGCTGACCCGCTACAGCCCGGCTCGCGTCGAGAAGGGCGACATGCTCTCGATCGGCGACGTCGAGGAAATCCTCGGCCTGAAGGTGATCGGCGTCATCCCGGAAGCGCCGGAGGTGCTGCAAAGTTCGAACTCGGGCGTGCCGGTGATCCTGGACGAAGCCTCGCAGGCCGGCCAGGCCTACGAGGACGCGGTCGCGCGCATCCTCGGCGAGAACCGGCCGCTGCGCTTCACCACCGTCGAGAAGAAGGGTTTCTTCTCGAAGATCTTCGGGAGCTGAGGCATGGGCATCTTCGATTTCCTCGCCGGCCGCAACCGCAACACGGCCAACGAAGCCAAGAACCGTCTTCGCTTCATCGTCGAACAGCAGCGCAGCCTGCGCGGCGCGCCGGACTACCTGCCGCTGCTGCAACGCGAACTGCTCGAAGTCATCAAGAAGTACATCAACGTCGACATCGATGCGGTGAAGGTGGATCTGCACAAGGACGGCGAGCACGAACTGCTCGATATTTCGGTGACTTTGCCTGAGAAGGGCGCGGCCGCTGCCAGCGGCTGAGGTCACTGCGTCGCTCGCCACTCGCCGTCGTGCGGTGCCCGTAATGCCCACGTACCTGCCAAGTACGCTCCGCGTCCTGCGCTCCACCGCCGGCGAACCAGCTTCGCTTGCGACGGGCTTTTCTTTTGACTGACGCAGCGCGATGACGGAACCGGCGCCTGCCGTCCTGACGCTTGCCGACATCGGCTTCGACGGGCCGCGCGCATTGCTTGCGTGCTTCGGCCTCGAATTGATCGAGGTCGCCGCTGGCGAGCCCATTCCCGGCAGCTATTGGGGCGAGTGCGAAGCCGGCCTGATCGGCACGCGCGTGCATGCCCGCGCCGACACGCCGGTGCACTCGTTGCTACACGAGGCCTGCCATTTGCTGGTGATGCCGCCGGAGCGTCGCGCGCAGGTGCATACCGACGCCACCGATTCGGTGCCCGAGGAAGACGCGACCTGTTGCCTGCAGATCCTGCTGGCCGACCGACTGGCCGGCGTGGGCCGCGAACGGTTGATGGCCGACATGGATGTCTGGGGCTATAGCTTCCGCCTCGGCTCGACGCGGGCCTGGTTCGAGAACGATGCCGAGGACGCCCGGGCCTTCCTCGCGGAACGCGGCTTGCCGGCTCGATAGTCGCGCCGGCGCTGACGACGGGACGCCCGCTGCCGAGCGGGCAGAACGCCCGGGATCGGTCACTTGCGCCGCGCGGTAGCGGGGGAATAGCCTTCGCATTCCTTCCGCCCCACCCCGGAGCTGCACCCGTGAAATTCCAACGCGCCTTCCTGTGCGCGGCCGTCTGCGCCGCCCTGGCCACCCTCGCCGCCTGCAAGCCGCAGGGTTCGGCCGGTTCCGTCGGCTCCGCCGACAAGGCCGCCGCCGAACGCGCCGCCGCCATCGCCAACGAGAACGCCGACCAGTTCATCGCGCGTATCAACAAGGAGATGCACGACGACTATCGCGAGGTCACCGCCGCACAGTGGCTCGGCGACACCTACATCAACGACGATTCGCAGATCGTCGCGTCCAAGGCCAACGAGCGCAGCCTCGCCAAGCTCGGCGAATACGTCGAACAATCGCGCCGCTTCGACGGCAAGCCGATGTCGGCGGACACCGCGCGCGCGATCCAGCTGCTGCGCCTGGGCATCACCATGCCGCCGCCGAAAGATCCGGCGCACCTGGCCGAACTGACGTCCATCGGCACCAAGATGAGCGGCGCCTACGGCGCCGGCAAGTGGTGCCCGGACAAGGACAATCCGTCGACCTGCCGGGACATCGGCCAGATCGAGGACGTGCTGGCCGACGTCCCCAACCGCAGCTACGACGAACAACTGCAGGCCTGGCAGGGCTGGCACACCATCTCGGTGCCGATGCGCAAGGACTACATGCGCTTCGTCGAGCTCAGCAACGAAGGCGCGCGCGACCAGGGGCTGGCCGACACCGGCGCCTTGTGGCGCAGCGGCTACGACATGAAACCGGAAGACTTCCAGGCCGAGACCGACCGGCTCTGGGGCCAGGTCAAGCCGCTGTACGACCAGTTGCAGTGCTACACCAAGAACAAGCTGGTGGAGAAGTACGGCGCCCAGGGCGAAGTCAACGGCATGATCCCGGCCCATTTGACCGGCAACCTGTGGCAGCAGGACTGGAGCAACCTGTGGCCGCTGGTCGCGCCCTATCCGAACGTGGCGGCGATGGACATCACGCCGGCGCTGCAACGCCAGCGCGAGGACAAGTACAAGGCCGAGCTGACCGCCTTCGTCGCCAAGAACGGCCGCGTGCCCAACGCCAGCGAGACGGTCGAAGTAAGCCGCGCCGCCGACCTCGCGCAGGCCAAGGCGATGGTGAAGAGCGCCGAGGACTTCTACGTCAGCCTGGGCATGCCGCGTCTGCCGGAAAGTTTCTGGGACAAGGCGCAGTTCATCCAGCCGCGTGATCGCGACGTGGTCTGCCACGCCAGCGCCTGGCCGATGACCATGGATGGCGACGACGTGCGCATCAAGATGTGCATCAAGCCGGACGCCGACAGCCTGGAGACGATCTACCACGAGCTCGGCCACATCTATTACTACCTGAGCTACCACAAGCAGCCGGCGTTGTTCCAGAACGGCGCCAACGACGGCTTCCACGAGGCCATCGGCGACACCATCGTGCTGTCGATGACGCCGGAATACCTGAACTCGATCGGCCTGGCCGACAAGCCGGCGGTCAGCGACGAGGCGACCATCAATGCGCAGATGCGCCGCGCGCTTTCCGGCGTGGCGTTCCTGCCGTTCGGATTGATGATCGATCGCTGGCGCTGGGGCGTGTTCGACGGTTCCATCAAGCCCGACCACTACAACCAGGCCTGGTGGGAACTTAAGGCGAAGTACCAGGGC
>CAYWHO010000026.1:11689-16126 GCA_964458195.1 uncultured Arenimonas sp. | reverse complement strand
TGCGGGAATCGCGCGCGTGCCGCGGCCAGCCAGGCCTCGTCGATCGAATTCAGGCTGCCCTTGCAGGTCAGCATGTTCGCGCCGGTCAGGCCGTCGTGTTCGGGGGCGATCACCAGATCCCAATGCTCCGTCGCGATGCGCGGATGCAGGATCTGCACTACGCGTGTGCCGCGTTCGTGCAGCAGGCGCGTCGCCAGCGCCGGCAATCGGCCGCAGCCGATGGCGTAGGCCGGCGGATCGGCGAGCAGTTCGGTGAATGCCGGGCCGAACGCCTGTTCCGCGCCGGGCCAGCGCCGCGGCGCCAGCCAGCGGGCGAGGCGCCCGGCGGGCAGCGCGAGTTCGCGCGGCTTCAGGCCCAATGCCTCCGCCAGGGCCAGCGCCTGGTGGCGATGCCCGCTGCGTCCGTCGTGCAGTAGCCAGCCGGGGCCGGAAAGGGAACTCATCGCGCGCGATCCTGCTCTGAAGCTTCGGCGCCGAGCTTAGCAGCCCGCCGCATCGGTCCGCCCGTTGCGGCATCGGCAACGGTTCGTTGCGGGCATGCGGTTTCAATCCGCGTCGCGCGCCCTACACTGTGGCCTCCGGATGATCCGAGTTCGTCCGATCCCCTTTCCCAGGAGTCATGCATGAATCGCCTGTTGCTCGCCGCTGCCCTGTTCGCCGGTTTCGCCGGCGCCGCCCAGGCCGCCAAGTACGACATCGACGCCCGCCATACGCAGGTGTTCTTCACCTATAACCACTTCGGTTATTCGAACATCAGCGGCCGCTTCACCGAGGTCACCGGCACCTTCGATTTCGATGCCAAGGACCCGACGAAATCCAGCATCGAAGTGCAGCTGCCGATCTCCAGCGTCAGCACCGGCGTGGTGAAGATGGACGAACACCTGCGCAGCCCCGACATGTTCGACGAGGCGCAGTTCCCCACCGCCAGTTTCAAGAGCACGAAGGTGACCTCGGCCGGCGGCAACAAGCTGAAGGTCGCGGGCGACCTGACCATCCACGGCGTCACCCGCCCGGTCGTGTTCGACGTGACGGTCAACAGCACGGCGCCGAAGCGCGACACGCCGGCCGCCGGTTTCGACGCGGCGACGACTATCAAGCGCTCGGATTTCGGCGTCAATTTCATGTTGCCGGGCGTGGCCGACGAGGTGAAGCTGAGCATCACGATGGAAGCCAAGGCCGCCAGCGAGGCGCCCGCGGCCAAGTGATCGATCCTGTCCCGGGGCGGCGGGCCGCCCTCCCGGGATTTCGTCCGCGTTAGGCCCTAAAATGGGGGTGTCTTTCCAGGAAGCCCGCCATGTCCACTCCCGCCAATACCGAGCGCCGTTACGAGGTCAGCCGCAGCGATCTTCCGCTGAGCTGTCCCTTGCCGGACATGGCGCTGTGGAATTCGCATCCGCGCGTCTATCTGCCGATCGAGGCGACCGGCGAAGCGGTGTGCCCGTATTGCGGCGCGCATTTCGTCCTGAAGGATCGTTGACCGGCCGATGCGCCGCCTGACGGTAGTGCAGCTGTTACCCGAGCTGGACAGTGGCGGCGTCGAACGTTCCACGCTGGAAGTGGCCGATGCGCTCGAACGCGCCGGGCACCGGTCCATCGTCATCTCCGGCGGCGGCCGCCTGACCGCCGACCTGCGGCGCGGCGGCAGCCGCCATATCGAACTCGGCATCGGCCGCAAGTCGCTGTTCGTGTTGCGCCAGGTTTTCGCCCTGCGCCAGGTTTTCGCCCGGCTCAAGCCCGATATCGTGCACGCGCGTTCGCGCCTGCCGGCCTGGCTGGCCTGGGCTGCGTTGAAGACGATGCCGCGCACGCGCGCGCGTTTCGTCACCACCGTGCACGGCCTCAATTCGCGCGGTCGTTATTCCTCCATCCTGACCCGCGGCGAACGCGTGATCTGCGTCTCCGATACGGTGCGGCGGCATGTGCTGTCGCACTGGCCGGCGACGGACCCGGCGAAGTTGCAGGTCATCGAGCGCGGTGTCGACCCGGCCGATTTCCCGCGCGACCTGCAACCGACGGAGGAATGGCGCGAGCGTTGGCGCAAGCAATTCCCGCAACTGGGCAGCGGTCCCTTGCTGCTGTTGCCGGGGCGCGGCACGCGATTGAAAGGGCATGCCTGGGCGCTCCGACTGCTGGCCGCCCTGCGGGAGGAAGGCGTGGACGCGCGGCTATGCCTGCTGGGCGTGCGCGAAACGGGGCGCGGGCATTATTGCGTCGAACTCGAAACCCTGGCGCAGTCGCTCGGCGTGAGCGACGCGATCGCCCTGCTGCCGCCGCGCAGCGACATCGCCGAGATCTACGCCGTCAGCGACATCGTGCTGCAGTTGTCGGAAAAGCCCGAAGCCTTCGGGCGCACCGTGCTCGAAGCGCTCGCCAGTGGGCGGCCGGTACTCGGTTGGAACCACGGCGGCGTCGGTGAACTGCTGGCGCGGCACTATCCCGCGGGTGCGGTGAAAGCTTTCGACGAAGAAGCCCTGGTGCGCACGGCCCGCGAATGGTTGTCGGGAAGGAAGCCCGAGGTTCCGCTCATGCGCGAGGACAGCCTGGCGCGCATGCAGGCCAGTACGCTGGAACTGTATGACGCCCTCGTCGCCTCCTGACTGGCCTTCGCGCGGAGTCGCGGCCTGGTTGCTGCTGGTCGTGGCGACCTGGCCCTGGCCCGGCATTTCGGAAGCGCTGCTGAGTCTCGGCGCGCTCTTCGTGCTGGTGGCGATGTTGTGGCGACGCTATCGCGATGTCTTGCCGCTGGCCGGGCGCGAAGCCTGGGCCCTGTGCACGGCGCTGTTCCTCGCCTATTGGTTGCCGGAGTTTTTTTCGGCGTTCGATGCCATCGATCGCGCGGCGAGTTGGCGCGAGGTCTGGCTGGACCTGCGTTATCTGCCTTTCCTGCTGGCGATCGCCATCGCCATGGATACGCCGCGCGGGCGGCGCTGGATGCTGAACGGGCTCGCCGTCATCGTGCTGCTGTGGACGGCCGATGCCTTGGTGCAGGCCGGCACGGGCTGGAGCCTGCGCGGCCAGGCGACGGCCGATCGGCTCAGCGGCGTCTTCGGCGCGGGGAACCTGAAGCTCGGCATCGCGCTCGCCTGCCTGTCGCCTTTCGCCTTGTTCTGGAGTGGCAAGAGGGGCGCATTGGCGTGGCTGCTGGTTGCATTCGTATTGGGTGCGGCGATCCTGCTCGCTGGTGCACGCGCAGCCTGGTTGAGCTATGCCTTGGCCGTGTTGTGGAGCGGGAGCCACCGTTCCGGTATCGCAAAGACATTGGCGGGCGGCGTGCTCGCCGCGATCTTGCTGGTCGCCGTCGCGCCGGTGTTTTCCGATGCGCTCAGCGCACGCTTCGCGCGCAGCGCCGAACTGTTGCAGGGCGACGAGGCCGGCGTGGACGAGGCCTTGTCGGGCCGCGTTTCGATCTGGAAAGCCGCCGTCGGCATGGGCCTGGCGCATCCGGTCAACGGCATCGGCGTGCGCGGTTTCCGCGACGCCTACGCCGAGCATGCCGGCGAGCGTGATTTTTTCCTCAGCCGCGGCCAAGGCCCGGCCCTGCACGCGCACCAGCTGCTGCTGGAAGTCTTCAGCGAAACCGGTCTGATCGGCCTGCTGTTCTGGGCCTTCGGCGGATGGATCGCCTGGATCGCCTGGGACTGGGTGGGCGAGGCCGCGCGCCGTCGCAGCCAAGTGCCGGCGATGGCCCTGGTGCTTGCGGCATTTCCCCTGAACACGCATCTCGCGTTCTACTCCAGTGCCTGGGGCGGCGCCTTCCTGCTGCTGCTGGGCATGTATGCGGGTTCATTGATGGCCAGGAGCGAAGATGAGCCGAGCGCCGCTTAGCGCCGTCGTCACGACGAAGGACAATGCCGCGACGCTGGACGCCTGCCTTGCCAGCCTGGCCTTCTGCGACGAGATCGTCGTGCTCGATTCGAATTCGTCCGATGCGACGCGCGAGATCGCGCTCGGCCACGGCGCCCGCGTTTTCGTCGAAGACTTCAAGGGTTACGGGCCGCAGAAACAATCGGCCATCGACAAGGCCGCGCACGATTGGGTATTGCTGCTGGACGCCGACGAATTCCTCCTGCCGGAGGCGCAGGCCGCTATCGAACGCGAACTCGCCGCGCCGCGCGCCGATGCCTACCGCCTGCCGCGGCAGGAGTGGTTGTTCTGGCGCTGGTCGCATGCCGGCACGCGGGCGAACCGGCAACTGCGCTTGTTCCGGCGCAGCCTTGCACGCATGAACGACGTGCCCGTGCATGCGGCGCCGGAATCGTCGGGCCGGGTGCGCGAACTCGCCGCGCCGTTCCGCCACTATGGCGAGGCGGAACTGGCCGTGCGGGTGGAGAAGATCAACCGCTATTCGAGCGGACTGGCCGGATTCAAGCGCGCGCGCGGGATCGGCCTGTTCGGTTGGCGGCTCTGGCTGTATCCGTCCTTCGTCTTCCTGCGCTT
>CAYWHO010000026.1:0-11589 GCA_964458195.1 uncultured Arenimonas sp. | reverse complement strand
TCGGGCGCGTGCTCACGTACCTGCTCTGGCCGCTGCTGGCCTCGCGTCGCCGCATCGCCGCGGTGAACATCGCAAGCTGCTTTCCCGATCTCGATCGCAGCGGAAGATTGCGGTTGTTGCGCGAGAACCTGGTCGCCACCGTGACCGGTGCGCTGGAGCTGGCGCGCGCCTGGCACGCGCCGCCGGAAGCCTTGCGCGACCTCGCCGCGATCGAAGGGCTCGATCGCCTGCGCGAGGCGCTGGCGCAAGGACGCGGCGTGCTGCTGTTCACCGGGCATTTCACCCATACCGAACTGGCCACGCGCCTGCTTGGCGAAGCGCTGGGGCGGCCGGTGCGCGTAGTCGTGCGCGAGAACAACGACGCCTGCCTGGAGCGTTGGTTCGACGCGGCGCGTCGGCGCGTATTCGGCGAACCGATCGCCAAGAAGGACCTGCGCGGGTTGTTGCGCGCCTTGCAGGCGGGCGAGCCCGTGGTCTATTCGGCCGACCAGAATTTCACCTACCAGCACGCCTTCGTGCCTTTCTTCGGCATACCGGCGGCGACGCTGGCGATGGTGCCGCAGATCGCCGAACGCGGTCGCGCCCTGGTGTTGCCGTTCTGGTTCCGGCGCGACGAGCGCGGCCTGTATCGCCTGCGCATCGAAGCGCCCTGGCAGGACTGGCCGAGCGGCGACCCGGGCGCCGACGCCGCGCGTTACATGCGCGAACTGGAAACCGTCGTGCGTCCCTGTCCCGCGCAATACCTGTGGGTGCATCGGCGATTCAAGACGCGGCCCGACGGTAGCGGCTCGTTCTATCGTTGACTGCTAGCGATAGACCGGCGCTTCGCCTTTCGGGCGGCGCTTGAAGCGTTGGTGGATCCACAGGTATTGCGCCGGCACGCGGCGGATGAGCCGCTCCAGCGCCTGCATCACGCGCGCCGTATCGGCGGTGGCATCGGCGCTCGGGAAGTCTTCCAGTGGCGGGCCGATCTCCAACCGATAGCTGCCATCGTCGAGGCGCTCATGGAACAGCGTCAGCACGCACGCGCCGGACAGGCGCGCAAGCTGGTGCGTGGATGTCAGGCTCCAGGCCGGTTGCCCGAAGAAGGGCACGAAGACGCTGTCGCCGCGTCGCGTTTCCTGGTCGGGCGCGAACCACAGCACGCCGCCGTTCTTGAGGTGGCGCAGCGCCGGGCGCAGCTCCTCGCGCGTGAACATCTCCTGCGTGTAGCGCGCGCGGCCGCGGCGTACGGCCCATTCCAGCACCTCTTCGTCGTGCGGCCGGTACATGCCGGCGATCGGTACGTGCCGGCACAGCAGGCGCACGCAGATCTCCAGCGTGGTGAAGTGCGGCGATACCAGGATGACGCCGCGCCCGTCGGCGCGCGCGGCCTCGAGATGCGCCTGGCCTTCGAGCGTATAGCGTCGGTCCAGCGGTGCGATCGGCCCCCACCAGGCGCGCAGGAATTCGAACACGCCGAGTCCGAGCGAATCGAAATGCTCGCGCAGCAGACGGCGACGCGCGCCCTCGTCGAGTTCGGGAAAACACAGGGCGAGATTGGCCGCTGCGGTGCGTCGCCGTTCGATCATCGCCACGCGCATCAGCACGCCCAGCGCCCGCCCGGCGACGCGCGCCAGCGACCAGGGCCAACGGGCCAGGGTCCAGCCGAAGGCGATCGCCAACCAGGTCGGCCAATGGCGCGGCGTCAGGGGCGGACGTGGCGTCGGTGCATCGGTCATGCGGCGATTGTAGGGCCTGCCGCCGCGCGGCGCATGGGTGGATCGGTTCGCGGCTCGGCTATGCTTGCGCGATGAAACTCGATTTCTCCGAGCGCCTGCTGTTGATGGCGTACTCGCTGGCGATGAGCCTGCTGGTGCCGCTGACGCTCGTGCACCTGTTCTGGCGCGGGCGCGGCCAGCGCGCCTACTGGCGCCGCTGGGACGAGCGTTTCGCCGTGTACCGCGAGCCCGGGTTGTCCGAATGCCTGTGGTTGCATGCGGTGTCGGTGGGCGAGGTCAATGCCGCCGCGCCCTTGCTCGATCGCCTGCGCCGGCGTTATCCGCAATTGCCGGTGCTGGTGACGACGACGACGCCGACCGGTTCGGAGCGTGCGCGCGCCATCTGGAAGGACGGCATCCGCCATGTCTATCTGCCCTACGACACGCCCGGCGCCGTGCGGCATTTCCTCGACCAGTTCCGCCCGCGCATCGCCATCGTCATGGAGACGGAAATCTGGCCCTGCTTGTTCGTCGAAATCGGCCGTCGCGGCATTCCGCTGCTGATCGTCAATGCGCGCCTGTCCGAGCGTTCGTTGACCGGTTACGCGCCGATCCGGCGCATGCTGCGCATCGCCCTGCGCGCGGTGCGCGACGTGCTGGCGCAGACGCCGGCGGATCTGGCGCGTTATCGCCAGCTCGGCCTGGAGCAGGAGCGCGGTCGCGTGCTGGGCAACCTGAAATACGACATCGCCCTGCCGGAAGAACTGGTGGCGAGAATGCGCGAGGAGCGCGCGGCCTGGGGCGAGCGACCGGTGTGGATCGCCGCCAGCACCCATCCCGAGGAAGAAGAGGCCGTGCTCGCTGCGCATCGCCAGGTGCTCGCGCGCTTTCCGCGGGCGCTGCTGCTGTGGGCGCCACGCCATCCCGAGCGTTTCGCCGCCGCGATCGAGCAGGCCGAGGCGGCCGGCTTGCAGGTGGCGCATCGGCGCGAGCATTGCTGGCCGGCGCCGTCCACGCAGTGCTTCGTCATCGACACGCTGGGCGAGCTGGTGGGCTTCTACGCCTGCGCCGACGTTGCCTTCGTCGGCGGCAGCCTGCAGGCGATCGGCGGCCACAACGTGCTCGAACCGGCCGCGCTCGGCGTGCCGGCCCTGGTCGGGCCGCACACCTTCAATTTCGAGGACGTCACGCAATTGCTGCTCGATGCCGGCGGCGTGCGCCGCATCGACGACGCCGAATCGCTGGCGCGCGAAGTGATCGGATTGTTCGCCGACGAGGGCCTGCGACGCCAATGCGGTCAGGCCGCGCGGGCACGCGCGTTGAGCGAACGCGGCGCGCTGGACCGCACGCTGCGGGTGATCGAGGAAAGGATGATGCCGGCGGCCGGCTGACGCCGCTCCTTGGGAACGGCGTCGTCAGGACCGGTAACCGTCGGTCAGTTGGCGTCGGGGTTGCTGAGCGCCGCTTCGGCGTCGGTGACCAGCATGCGGTTCACCGATTCGAGATCGGAGACTTCCAGCACGCCGGCGGCCTGGCGCAGCTTGAGCTGGTTGACCAGATAGGCGTGGCGGGCGTTGGCGTACTCGCGCTGGGCGACGAACAGCTGCTGCTGCGCGATCAGCACGTCGACGATGGTGCGCGTACCGACTTCGAGACCGGCTTCGCCGGCTTCGTAGGCGGCCCGCGCCGACACCACGGCGAGGCGGCGGGCTTCGACTTCGGCCTGGCCGGCGACGAGCGAACGGTAGGCGCCGCGCGTGCTGCGGGTGATGGCGCGCTTCTGCTGTTCGAGCTGGTCGTTGGCGATGTCGCGCTGGTAGATCGACTGGCGCACGCGCGACTGGGTGGCGAAGCCATTGAAGAGCGGCACCGACAGGGTCAGGCCCCAGCTGTAGCCGGTGCTTTCCGAACCCGAAATGATCGGCGTGGACGCCGGCACGGTGCGGCGCAGGCTCTCGCCCCAGGTGCGGTTGTCGTCGTAGCCGGCGGTGAAGGCCAGGGTCGGATAGTGGTCGGCGCGGGCGCTGCCGATGTCCTTCTCGGCGGCAATCACGCTTTCGGCGTAGGCGCGCAGCGTCGGGTTCGAATCGAGTGCGGTCGTTACCCAGTCTTCGGCGCTGCGGGTGTCGTCGTTCTTCGGCTGGAAATCCTTGGACAGGCCGCGCAGGTTGTCGATGCGCTGGCCGGTGATCTCGGCCAGGGCTTCGTAGGCGTCGTCGAGCGCGTTGGCGGTGGCGATGGCGTTGGCGCGGGCGCTGTCGTAACGCGCGCGCGCTTCGTGCACGTCGGTAATGGGCGCAAGGCCGACTTCCAGGCGCTTCTCGGCCTGGTCGAGCTGGCGCTTGACCGAGCGTTCCTCGGCGCGGGCCGAGGCCAGCGTTTCGATCGAGGTCAGGATGTTGAAGTAGGCATCGGCCACGCGGACGATCAGCGAGTCGGCGGCGGCGTCGTATTCGGCATCGGCTTTGCGCGCGCGCGCCTTGCTGGCGCCGAGTTGGGTGTAGTTGCCGTAGTCGAACACGCTTTGCCGCACATCGACCCCGGAGCCGTTGCTGCGCGAACTCGAATAGGTCGAGTTGGTCGGCGTGGCGGAACCGGCGAACACCTGGTTGCCGCTGTTGCGACCCTGCGAGTCGCTGAAGGTGATGCTGGCGTTGACCTGCGGCAGCAGGGCGGCGCGCGACTGCACCACGCCTTCGGCCTGCGCGTTCTTCTGCGCTTCGGACAGCGCGAACTGCGGGTCGTTCTGCCGGGCCAGCTCATAGGCCTGCATGAGGTCGGTCGCCTGGGCCTGGGCCGAGAAGCCGGCGAGGATCAGAGCGAAAGAAAGCGGACGGAGGCGTGGGGACATGGGGGAGTCTCGGTTCAGAGAATGAAATGCGGCACCGGTTCGGCGCCGTGCAGATAGGGGATGTCGGTTTCGAACAGGCTTTCGGTCTGCAGGTGCTCGTCGCGGCGCGTGCAGCAGATCGCTTCCTGCACCGGCGACAGGCCGCGCACGACGAACAAACGGCCGCCCGGCTTGAGCCAGTTGGCGAACGCGTCGGGCAGGGAGGCGACGGCGCCGCCGACGGCGATGGCGTCGAAACGGCGATTGAGCGCCAGGCCGAAGACGTCGGCGGTTTCGAGCCGCACGTTGCGAAGGCCCAGGCGATCGAGACGGGTGGCGGCTTCGGCGATGAAGTCGGCATGCAGGTCGATGCTCATCACGTCGCGGGCCAGGCTGGCCAGGCAGGCGGTCAGGTAACCGCTGCCGGTGCCGATTTCCAGCACCTCGTCGCTCGGCGACAAGGCCAGCGCCTGCAGCAGGCGGCCTTCCACCACCGGCTTGAGCATCGTTTCGCCGTGCGCCAGCGGCAGCGCGAGATCGGCGTAGGCCAGTTGGCGATGCGCCGACGGCACGAAGTCTTCGCGCGGGATCGCACCGATGGTTTCGAGCACGCGCGGATCCAGGACCTCCCAGGGGCGGACCTGTTGTTCAACCATCGCGGCGCGGGCCTGCTCGAAGTTCAGCGACATGGGATTTCCAGGAGGTGCGAAGGGGCGGGAATTTTACGCCTCGGACGGCACCGAATGAACCACAGGATGCGGTTTGGAGGGCTTTTGGTCGCAGTGCCGGAAGTCACCGGGACGGCCAGCATAGGCCGCCACGCCGCCGTTTGCGCCGTATTCGCGCCCTTCACGCGGTGCTCCGCGCCGCGGCCGGCGCATGCGCGCGCAGGAAAAGTTCGACCACTTCGGCCACGTGCGCCTCGCGCTCGCGCGCGCCCGGCACCTCGCACAGTCCGATCAGGATGCGCATGTGGCACACGCCCTTGAGCAGGCAGAAGAAGTGTTCGGCCGCGCGGTTGGGTTCGGGCACGTGCAGGGCGCCGGTCTGGTGCGCCTGGCGCAGGAAGCTCGCCATTTCCTCCAGCGTGCGCTGCGGTCCGGCGGCGAAGAAGACCTCGGCGAGGTGGTGGTCCTGCGGGGCCTGCCCGATCAGGACGCGGTGCAGGGTGACCGAACGTTCGTCCATCACCAGGTCCAGGAAGCCCCGACCGATGGCGACCAGCGAGTCGCGCACGGTCTGGCCGGCTTCCGGTTCGAAGACCTGGTGCGGCAGGATCTGTTCGCAACAGCAGGTCACCGCGGCCGCGAACAGGGCTTCCTTGTCCTCGAAATGGCTATAGACGGTCAGCTTGGAGACGCCGGCGGCCTGGGCGATGGCGTCCATGCTGACGCCGTCGTAGCCGCGGGCCGGGAACAGCCGGATCGCCGCCTCGAGGATGGCGGCCCGCTTTTCCGGGTCCTTGGGGCGGCCGGGTGGGGAGGGGCGGGGCGAAGAGCGCATGATCTATTATTGAACTATCCGGTTCGATAATGATAGTGTACCCGCCGGTTCACTATTTAGGCACCGCTCATGTTCCGCGCGCGCCCTGCGATTCTTGCGATCTTCGCCACACTTTCCCTGGCCGCGTGCGGAGGCGATCCGGTCGAGACCGCCGTGCGACCCGTGCTCGTCGTGCAGCCTGGCAGCGCCCATAGCACGCTCAACGCCTATGCCGGCGAAGTGCGCGCGCGCGAAGAACCGCAGTTGTCCTTCCGCGTCGCCGGCAAGATCGCCAAACGTTTCGTCGATGCCGGCAGTCGGGTGAAAGCCGGCGATGCGCTGGCCGAGCTCGACGCCAGCGATCTGCTGCTGCAGCGCGAAGCCGCGCGCGCCGCCGTCACGTCGGCCGAATCGGATCTGGCGCTCGCCAAGTCCGAACTCGACCGTTACAAGAACCTGCTCGATCGACAACTGGTCAGTCGTTCGCTGTACGACAGTCGCGAGGCGGCGTATCGCGCTGCCGAAGCGCGCGCGACCCAGGCGCGCGCCGAAGCACGCGTGTCGGGCAACCAGTCCGGCTACGCCGTGCTGCGGGCGCCGCGCAACGGCGTGATTGCCCAGCGACTGGCGGAAGCTGGCCAGGTGGTTGCGGCCGGGCAAACCGTTTTCGTACTCGCGGTGGATGGCGAGCGCGAAGTCGCGATCAGCATTCCCGAACAGTCGGTCGATCAGTATCCGCTGGGTCGCGATCTCGCCGTCGAATTGTGGTCGGCGTCGGGCAAGCGCTTCCCTGGCAAATTGCGCGAACTGGCGCCGGCCGCCGATCCGCAGACGCGTACCTTCGCCGCACGCGTGAGTTTCGTCGCGCCGGGCGTGAACATCGATCTCGGGCAGAGCGCGCGCGTTTACGCGCAGGACGGCAATGGCGGCGACCTGAGCCTGCCGCTGTCGGCCCTGGTCGGTAAGGACGGACAGAGCGCCGTCTGGGTGATCCGCGCGCAGACGGCCGGCGAAGGCGAGGCGCGCCGGACGCAAAGCGTCGTGCGCCTGGTGCCGGTGAAGGTGGGCGCCTTCGGTGAAGACCGCGTGCCGGTGCTGTCGGGCCTGAAGGCCGACGATTGGGTGGTATCGGCCGGCGTGCACCTGCTGCGCGAAGGCCAGGCGGTCAAGCCGATCGATCGCAAGGATCGCGCCGTGCCGGCACCCGGCGTTGCGCAGAACTGAGCCCGGAAGATGACCGACTTCAATCTCTCCGCCTGGGCGCTGCGCAACCGCGGGCTCGTGCTCTACGCGATGGTGATCCTCGCCATCGCCGGCATCTTCAGCTACCAGCGGCTCGGCCAGTCGGAAGATCCGCCGTTCACCTTCAAGATCATGGTGGTGCGCACGATGTGGCCGGGCGCGACCGCCGAGGAAGTGGCCGAACAGGTCACCGACCGCGTCGAGAAGAAACTGATGGAAACCGGGCAGTACGAGTTCATCCGCTCGTACTCGCGCCCGGGCGAATCGCTGGTGATGTTCATCGCCAAGGATTCGTTGTTCTCCGAATACCTGCCCGACCTGTTCTACCAGATCCGCAAGAAGACCGGCGACATCAAGCAGACTTTGCCCGAGGGCGTGGTCGGGCCGTTCTTCAACGACGAATTCGGCGACGTCTACGGCAACATCTACGCCCTGACCGGCGACGGTTTCGACTACGCGACGATGAAGGACTACGCCGAGCGCGTGGAACTGCAGCTGCACCGCGTGCCGGACGTCAACAAGGTCGATCTGATCGGCCTGCAGGACGAGAAGGTCTGGATCGAGCTGAGCAATACCAAGCTCGCCACGCTGGGCATCCCGCTCGAATCGGTGCAGCAGGCGATCGACGCGCAGAACGCGGTCACGCCGGCCTCGTTCTTCGAAACCGGCAGCGACCGCGTGCAATTGCGCGTCTCCGGCGGTTTCAAGTCGGCCGAGGAGATCCGCGATTTCCCGATCCGCGCCGGCGGCCGCACCTTCCGCCTCGCCGACGTCGCCGAGGTCAAGCGCGGTTTCACCGATCCGGCGGCGCCGCGCATGCGTTTCATGGGCGAGAACGCCATCGGTATCGGCGTATCCATGCGCCCGGGCGGCAACATCGTGCACCTGGGCACGGCGCTCGACGCCGAATTCGAACGCCTGCAGAAGACGCTGCCGGTCGGCATGAAGCTCGAGCGCGTGTCCGACCAGCCGGCGGCCGTGCGCCACTCGGTCGCCGAGTTCGTGCGTTCGCTGGCCGAGGCCGTGGTGATCGTGCTGGCGGTCAGCTTCTTCTCGCTCGGCCGCCGCGCCGGCACCGTCGTCGCGTTGTCGATCCCGCTGGTGCTGGCGATGACCTTCGCGGCCATGTACTACTTCGACATCGGCCTGCACAAGATTTCGCTCGGTGCGCTGGTGCTTGCGCTCGGTTTGCTGGTGGACGATGCGATCATCGCCGTCGAGATGATGGCGGTGAAGATGGAGCAGGGTTACGATCGCCTGCGCGCGGCGAGCTTCGCCTACAAGAGCACCGCCTTCCCGATGCTGACCGGCACCCTGATCACCGCCGCCGGCTTCCTGCCGATCGCGACGGCGCAGTCGGGTACCGGCGAATACACGCGCTCGATCTTCCAGGTGGTGACGATCGCCCTGCTGCTGAGCTGGGTCGCCGCCGTCGTCTTCATTCCCTATCTCGGCGACAAGCTGTTGCCCGATCCTCCCAAGGTCGAGGCCGGCGCCGGGCACCACGACGTTTACGGCGGCAAGTTCTATCGCCGTTTCCGCGGTTGGGTGGAATGGTGCGTGCGGCGTCGCTGGACGGTGATCGGCGTGACCTTGCTGGCTTTCGTGCTGTCGCTGGCCCTGTTCCGTTTCGTGCCGCAGCAGTTCTTCCCCGATTCCACCCGTTTGGAACTGATGGTGGACCTCGAGCTGGCCGAGGGCTCGTCGCTCGACGCGACCGAAGCCGCGGCCAAGCGCCTGGAAGCCATGCTCAAGACGCGCAAGGAACTCGAGAGCTACGTCGCCTATGTCGGCACCGGTTCGCCGCGTTTCTATCTGCCGCTGGACCAGAAGCTGCCGCAGGCGAACTTCGCCCAGTTCGTATTGCTCGCGCACGACATCGAATCGCGCGAATCATTGCGTGCCTGGCTGATCGCCAGCTTCGCCAAGGACTTCCCCGACCTGCAGGTGCGCGTGGTGCGGCTGGAGAACGGACCGCCGGTCGGTTTCCCGATCCAGTTCCGCATCTCCGGCGAACACATCGAGCAGGTGCAGGCGATCGCGCGCCAGGTCGCCGACCAGGTCCGCGCCAATCCGAACGTCGACAACGTCAATCTCGACTGGGACGAGCCGAGCAAGATCGTGCGCATCAACATCGACCAGGAACGCGCCCGCGCGCTGGGCGTGACCTCGGCCCAGGTCGCCCTGTTCCTGCGCGGTTCGCTGTCGGGCAGTCACGTCACGACCTATCGCGAAGGCAACGAACTGATCGAGGTGTTGCTGCGCGGCCCGGTCGAGGAACGCAAGCGTTTGTCCCTGCTCGGCAGCCTGTCGGTGCCGACGACCAGCGGCAAGCCGGTGCCCTTGTCGCAGATCGGCACGCTCGAATACGGCTACGAGCCGGGCATCATCTGGCATCGCAACCGGTTGCCGACGGTGACGGTGCGCGCCGACGTGTACGGCAAGGCGACGCCGCCGTCGGTGACGGCGGAGATCCTGCCGCGCCTGGAAGAAATCCGCGCCGCCCTGCCGAACGGCTACCTGCTCGAGGCCGGCGGTACGGTCGAGGACTCCGGTCGCGGTTCGAAGTCGGTGGCTGCCGGCGTGCCGCTGTTCCTGCTGGTGGTGATGACCTTGCTGATGATCCAGCTCAAGAGTTTCCGTCGAAGTATGATGGTGCTGCTGACGGCGCCGCTGGGCATGATCGGCGTGACGCTGTTCCTGCTGGTGTTCCGCGTGCCCTTCGGTTTCGTCGCGATGCTGGGCACGATCGCGTTGTCGGGCATGATCATGCGCAACTCGGTGATCCTGGTCGACCAGATCGACCAGGACATCGCCGCCGGCCACGAACCGGCGCAGGCCGTCGTGGACGCGACAGTGCGCCGCTTCCGCCCGATCGTGCTGACCGCCCTGGCCGCCATCCTGGCGATGGTGCCGTTGGCGCGCAGCGTGTTCTTCGGACCGATGGCGGTGGCGATCATGGGCGGCCTGATCGTCGCTACGGCATTGACGCTGCTGTTCCTGCCGGCGCTGTACGCGGCCTGGTTCCGCGTAGAGAGTCCCGAATGAACCGTCCATGGTGCGGTGTTCCGGCCCGGCCATCCTTGGCCGGGCGTTCGCCGGCGCGGCATGCGCTTCAACGCATGCCGCGAAAGCTCCGTCTCACCCTGCCGGCCCTGTACGCCGCCTGGTTCCGCGTCCCGAACCCCGATTGATATTCGCTGCCGGGCCGTTGTCGTCAAGGCTCCCTCCCCCTTTGCCCACGGCAACGGCCCGGCTCGCGATTTTCCTGTCCCCCGACAGCGCTACGTGTTGAAATACCGCTTGAAGCGGGGGTGCCCACGCGGGCTGAGAGAGACCCTTCGAACCTGATCCGGTTGGTACCGGCGTAGGGAAGCTTCACCGCGCGGCTCCGGCCGCGCCGTGGCGCCACCGCCTTCATGCGAGTCCCTCGCAAGAGCCTGCACATCCCTGTGCGGACTTTCATTGAGCAGGTGCCCCGATGAATGCATTGCCCACCGAACTGCTGCGCCAGGCGCAACAACTGTCCGAAGAAGTCGTGCGGCCGATCCCCGGTTCGCGCAAGATCCATGTCGCCGGTTCGCGCGCCGATCTGCGCGTACCGATGCGCGAGATCGAACTGACGCCGACGCCGCGCCTCGGCGCCGCCGCCGAGCTCAATGCGCCCTTCAGCGTGTACGACACCTCCGGCCCCTACACCGATCCGCAGGCGATCATCGACCTGGCGGCCGGACTCGCGCCGCTGCGCGCCGCCTGGATCGCCGAGCGCGGCGACAGCGAGCGCCTGCCGTCGCTGAGTTCGGACTACGGGCGCCAGCGCGAGCACGACCCGAAACTGGCGGCCGTGCGCTTTCCCAACCGCCCGCTGCCGCGCCGGGCGAAGGCGGGCATGAACCTGTCGCAGATGCACTATGCCAAGCGCGGCATCGTCACGCCGGAAATGGAATACATCGCCATCCGCGAGAACCAGCGCATCGACGCCATCCGCGAAGCGCACCTGCTGAAGCAGCACGCCGGCCAGTCCTTCGGTGCGGCGATCCAGGCGCTGATCACGCCGGAGTTCGTTCGCGACGAAGTCGCGCGCGGCCGCGCCATCATCCCGGCCAACGTCAACCATCCGGAAATCGAGCCGATGATCATCGGCCGCAATTTCCTGACCAAGGTCAACGCCAATATCGGTAACTCGGCCGTTTCTTCCGGCATCGCCGAAGAGGTGGAAAAGCTCGTCTACGCCATCCGCTGGGGCGCCGATACCGTGATGGACCTGTCCACCGGCAAGCACATCCACGAAACGCGCGAGTGGATCGTGCGCAACTCGCCGGTGCCGATCGGCAC
>CAYWHO010000025.1:10816-16258 GCA_964458195.1 uncultured Arenimonas sp. | reverse complement strand
ATCTACGGCCGGCGCATGTACGAGACCTGGTACAAGATGACGCAGATGGTGCTGAGCGGCTTCCCGCTGCAGAAGGTGCTGACGCACCAGGTGCATATCGACGATTTCCAGAAGGGCTTCGACCTGATGGACGCGGGCAACTGCGGCAAGGTCGTGTGTTCCTGGTAGTAGCCGGGCGATTGGGGCTGCCGAAAACAAACGGGGCGCCTCGCGGCGCCCCGTTCGGTTTTCGCCGAAGGCGGGCAATCAGCCTTCGATGGTGAAGCTCAGCACCACGCGATCGGACACGCGCGGGCCATCGATATCGGTGTCGTAGAAGTTCAGCGCCGCGTTGACCGGGCCGAACTGGCGGCTGACGCCGATGTTGTAGTCGGTGTAACCGTCCACGCCATCGCTGAAATCCGAATGGCCGACGCCGGCATTGATGCTGAATTCGTTGCCGACGTCCCAGGCGCCGGTCAGGCCGTAGTACAGCGAGGAATAGTCGGCGTTGGAATAGTCGTTGGCGTAACCGATGGTGAAGGTCAGCATCTCGGCATAGGTCAGTTTGCCGATGATTTCGTTGTAGTCGATGCTGCCGTAGGCGTCGCGCTCGCCGATGTAGTTGTAGCGCACCAGCGACAGGTCGAGGTTCCAGTCGTCGTTGAAGTCGTGGTTCCAGCCGATGTAGGTGTCGAACTCCATGTCCGGACCGTCCGGATCGGCGAAGTCGACGTTGGAGGCCCAGACGCCGACGTACAGGCCGGTGTCGCCGAAGGCGTAGTCGAGTCCGCCCTGCAACGCGGGCTGGAAATCGTTCTGGGTGATTCCGCGGAACACATAGTCCGAGGTCAGCGACAGGTTCCAGCTGAGGTTGGACGACGCTTCCTCTTCGGCCGCCGCCGGTTCGTCGCCAGCGGCCTGCTCGGCGTCCTGCGCCCAGGCCAGCATCGGGGAAGCGAGTAGCGACAGACTCAGGGCAAGGGACAATTTCTTCAGTTTCATCGGTACAGCTCCTGTGGATTCATTGGATGGCAGGACGCGTCGAACGGGCTGTTTCCCTGCCCTGCGTGGATCGCCCCCTCTCCGGGGGGCATTGAACTTTTTTAACACAGTTTTAGCGTTCGTTGCGATACGCAGGCGTATGGATCCGGGCCCGGCCGCTGCCGCGACCCCCGGATGCCGGATAATCCACGTTCTCCCTCCAGCGGCCGACCCCATGAGCTCACGCTTCAGCCAGGAACTCGATGCCATCCGCGAACAAGGCCTGTTCAAGGCCGAACGGATCATCACCTCGCCGCAATCGGCGGAGATCGCGTTGGCCGATGGCCGGCGGGTACTGAATTTCTGCGCGAACAATTACCTCGGCCTCGCCGACCACCCGGACGTGATCCAGGCGGCGAAGGAGGCGCTGGACACGCACGGCTTCGGCATGGCGTCCGTGCGTTTCATCTGCGGCACCCAGGACCTGCACAAGCAACTTGAAGCGAAGATCGCCGATTTCTTCGGGACCGAGGACAGCATCCTCTACGCGGCCTGCTTCGACGCCAACGGCGGCCTGTTCGAACCGCTGCTCGGCGAGGAAGACGCGATCGTGTCGGACGCGCTGAATCATGCCTCCATCATCGACGGCGTACGCCTGTGCAAGGCCAGGCGCTACCGCTACGGCAACTGCGACATGGCGGACCTGGAAAAACAACTGCAGCAGGCGCGGGCCGACGGCGTGCGCGACATCATGATCACCAGCGACGGCGCGTTCTCGATGGACGGGTTCATCGCCCCGCTCGGCGAACTGACGACGTTGGCGCGCAAATACGATGCGCTGGTGCACATCGACGAATGCCACGCCACCGGCTTTCTCGGCGCGACCGGCCGCGGCAGCGCCGAGGTCAAGGGCGTGATGGACCGTATCGACATCTTCACCGGCACGCTGGGCAAGGCCCTGGGCGGCGCGCTCGGCGGTTTCACCACCGGCAAACGCGAAGTGATCGAGATGTTACGGCAGCGCTCGCGCCCCTACCTGTTTTCCAACTCGCTGCCGCCGCACGTCGTCGCCGCCGGCATCAAGGTGTTCGACATGCTGGCGCAGGCGGGCGATCTGCGCGAAAAACTGGCGGAGAACACCCGCTATTTCCGCGAACGCATGACGGCCGCCGGTTTCGACATCAAGCCCGGCGTGCATCCGATTTGCCCGGTGATGCTGTACGACGCCCCGCTGGCCCAGCGTTTCGCCGCACGCCTGCTCGAGGAAGGCATCTACGCGATCGGCTTCTTCTTCCCGGTCGTGCCCAAGGGACAGGCGCGAATCCGCACGCAAATGAGCGCGGCGCATTCGCGCGAACATCTCGATCGCGCCATCGCCGCGTTCACCAAGGTCGGGCGCGAACTGGGCGTGCTCAAGGCCTGATCGACCCGGCGGCGTTCAACGCCGCAGCGCTTCGATCTCTTCGGCGCTGAGGTCGCGCCACCGGCCTTTCGCCAGGTCGCCGAGCGCGAGCGGACCGATGGCCACGCGCACGAGGCGGAGAACGGCGAAGTCGAACGCACCCAGCAGGCGGCGGATCTGCCGGTTGCGCCCTTCATCGAGCACGATTTCCAACCAGGCGTTTTTTTCGCCGGCGCGAAGCAAGGTTGCCGACGCGGCGCGGAGCGTCTCGCCGCCATCGCTGACGCCGGCGAGGAACGCGGCGAGTTGCGCGGCGTCGGGGATGCGATCGACCTGCACATGATAGGTCTTGTCCGGCCCGCGTTCCGGATCGGTGATGGCCGCCGCCCAGGCCGGATCGTTGCTGAAGAGCAACAGGCCCTCGCTCGCCTTGTCGAGCCGGCCGACCGGCGCGAGCCAGGGGAGCTGCGCGCCGTCGAAACAGCGATACACGGTATCGCGGCCCTGCTCGTCCGCCCTCGTCGTCACCAGGCCGCGCGGCTTGTTGAGCATCAGGTAGCGGCGTTCCGCTTCCGCCGGCTGCCCATCCACGGAAACCACGTCGGCCTGCATGCGCACCGGAAACTCGGGATCGCGCACGATGCGCCCGTTCACTTTCACGCGTCCTTCGCGCACCCATTGCGCCGCCTGCGTGCGCGACGCCAGCCCGAGCTTGGACAGGACACGAGCGACGCCGTGTTGCGGGCACTTCCCTTCGCCGCGGTATGGCTTGTTCTGCATCCGGCAAGCATGCCGCAGCGTAATGGAGATGACTACCCGCGCCCCTGCGTTCGGTTCACCCGACCATCACCGCCGCCTGTCGAGAATGCCGCCGCATGAGCGAGTCGCCCGAAACAACCCGAACATCGCCGCTGCAACAGGTCCTCGCCACGATCCAGCGCTGGTTCGACACCGAACAGGCGCCGGACACGGCGGCGGTCGACGCCGATCGCATCGATTGGCTGCGCGTACTTCCCTTCATCGGTCTGCACCTGGCCTGCCTGGCGGTGTTCTGGGTCGGCGCGTCCTGGTTCGCCGTGGCCACAGCCGTATTCCTGTATGCGATACGCATGTTCGCGATCACCGGCTTCTACCACCGCTATTTTTCCCACAAGGCGTTCCGCACCTCGCGCGCGATCCAGTTCCTGTTCGCGGCACTGGGCGCCGCCTGCGTGCAACGCGGCCCCCTGTGGTGGGCGGCGCATCACCGGCACCACCATCGCCATGCCGACACCGAGCACGACCTGCATTCGCCGCGACACGGCTTCTTCCGCAGCCACATGGGCTGGTTCCTGACGCCGGCGGCGTTCCGCACGCGCCTGGAAGACCTGCCTGACCTGCGCAGCTATCCGGAGCTGCGTTGGCTGGACCGCTTCGACATCCTCGTGCCGATCCTGCTGGCGTCCGTGCTCTACATCCTCGGCGCCTGGCTGGAGACGCACGCCCCCGCGCTGGGCACGAGCGGCCCGCAGCTGCTGGTCTGGGGCTTCTTCGTTTCGACCATCGTGCTGTTCCACGTCACCGTGACGATCAACTCGCTGGCGCACCGCTGGGGCTCGCGCCGCTACGCCACGCGCGACGACAGCCGCAACAACTGGCTGCTCGCCCTGCTGACGTTCGGCGAAGGTTGGCACAACAATCATCACCACTTCCCGGGCTCGGCCAGGCAGGGATTCCGTTGGTGGGAAATCGACCTGACCTATTACGGCCTGCGCCTGATGTCCTGGTTCGGCCTGGTGTGGGATCTGAAACCCGTGCCGGCCATGGTGCTGCATTCGCGCCGGGAGCCCGCATGAGAATCGCGGTGATAGGCAGCGGTATCGCCGGCCTCGGTTCGGCCTGGTTGCTGTCGCGCAAGCACGACGTCGTGCTGTTCGAAAAGGACGAGCGCCTCGGCGGGCATACGCATACGCACAAGGTCGTCAACGGCGGTCGCGAATACGCGGTCGACAGCGGCTTCATCGTGCACAACCCGACGAACTACCCGCTGCTGACCCGGCTTTTCGATGAGCTCGGCGTCGCCTCGCAAGCGACGACGATGAGTTTCGCCGTGCACGACGAACGCAACGGGCTCGAATACAACGCCAGCAGCCTCGATGGCCTGTTCTGCCAGCGCCGCAACCTCCTGTCTCCGCGCTTCCTGCGCATGGTTCGCGAGATCCTGCGCTTCTACCGCGAATGCCCGGCACTGCTCGAGCAGGCCGGCGACGGGCCGACGCTGGGCGAATACCTCGAACTCAACGGCTACTCGAAGTTGTTCGTCGAAGATCACCTGATACCGATGGCGTCGGCGCTGTGGTCCTCGCCCACGCAGACGATCCTGTCGTTCCCGGCCAAGTATCTGGTGCGCTTCATGGCCAATCACCACATGCTCGACCCAGGGAACCGGCCGCCCTGGCGTGTCGTGCAAGGCGGATCGTCGAGTTATGTCGAAGCGATGCGCCGCGGCTGGTCGGTCGATGCGCGCCTGTCGCATGCCGTGCGGCGCGTACGGCGCGAACCCGACGGCGTGGTGATCGCCACCGCTCAGGGAGAAGCCCGTTTCGATCAGGTCGTGCTCGCCTGTCACAGCGACCAGGCCCTGGCCATGCTGGAGGACCCGACGCCCGCCGAACGCGAAATCCTCGGTGCGATTCCCTACCAGGAGAACGAGACGGTGCTGCATACCGATGCACGCCTGCTGCCGTCGCGGCGCAAGGCCTGGGCGGCCTGGAATGCGCACGTCCCGCTAGCGCCCGGTACGCCCTGTACCGTCAGTTATTGCATGAACCTGCTGCAGTCGTTCGATTCGCCGGACCCCTTCGTCGTCACCCTCAATCGCACGCAGGATATCGCCGCCGACAGGATCGTCGCCCGCATGCGCTATCACCATCCGGTCTACACGCATGCCAGCGTGGCGGCGCAGGCGCGACGCGCCGAGATCAACGGCCGCGATCGCCTGTGGTACGCGGGCGCTTACTGGGGCTTCGGTTTCCACGAAGACGGCTTCCGCAGCGCGGTCGATGTCGCGCGCGCGCTGGGAGTCGACTGGTGATGAC
>CAYWHO010000025.1:9561-10716 GCA_964458195.1 uncultured Arenimonas sp. | reverse complement strand
CCGACCGGACCGATCCGTCTGCTCACGCATGGGCGCTACTTCGGCGTCACGATGAATCCGGTCAGCTTCTACTATGGCTTCGCCGACGACGGCGAAACGCTGGAATGGATACTCGCCGAAATCACCAACACGCCCTGGGGCGAGCGCCACGCCTACCTGCTCCCGGTCGCTCGCGCCGAGCGCCACGGGCGCGCGCTGCACTGGCGCTTCGCCAAGCAGTTCCATGTCTCGCCCTTCATGCCCATGCAGCGCGAGTACCGCTGGGTTTTCGATAACCCCGGCGACGGCCTGCGCGTGCACATGGAGGTGATGGTCGACGGCCAGAACGAGTTCGACGCGACGCTGGCGCTGGAGCGCCATCCGTGGAGCGCGAACACATTGGCTTCATGTCTGATCCGCTATCCCTTGCTCACCGCGAAGGTCGCTGTCGGCATCTACTGGCAGGCGGCCCGGCTCTGGCTCAAGGGCCTGCCCTTCCATTCCCATCCGAAATCCCTGCAACCCGCCCCGGCCCGGAGCCCACGATGAGCATCCCCGCTGAATCCATTGATCGCCACGAAGCCAATGCCGCCGCCTACGGCGCCGCCGACCGTTTCCTGCGCGCGCGACTGCTGAACCGGCTCGACGCGCTTCGCGGCGGCACCGTGCTGGTTCGCGATGCGCTGGGCGAGCGCCTGCTTGGCCGTGCCGACGGCAACGACCCGGTGAACATCGTGCTCGACGTGCGGCATCCCGGGTTCTACCGGCAGGCCGCGACCAACGGTTCCGTCGGCGCCGGCGAGTCCTACATGCAGGGCGACTGGCGCTGCGACGACCTGGTCGGCCTGGTCCGCCTGCTGGTACGCAATCGCGACCTGCTCGACGGCATGGAGCGCGGTTGGGCGAAGCTGGGCGGCTGGGCGATGAAGGCCATGCACGCCTTGCGCCGGAATACGCGCGAAGGCAGTCGACGCAACATCGCCGCGCACTACGATCTCGGCAACGAACTTTTCCGCCTGTTCCTCGACGACAACCTGATGTACTCCTCGGCGATCTTCGCGACCGACGACGAATCCCTGGAGAGCGCGTCGCGGCGGAAGCTGGACCGTATCTGCCACAAGCTCGACCTGCGCCCGAGTGATCACCAGCTCGAGATCGGCACCGGCTGGGGCGGCA
>CAYWHO010000025.1:0-9551 GCA_964458195.1 uncultured Arenimonas sp. | reverse complement strand
CCTGCATGCGGCCAGCCGTTACGGCTGCCGGGTAACGACGACGACGATCTCGCGGGAACAACATGCGCTGGCCAGCGAGCGCATCGCCGCGGCCGGCCTGTCCGACCGCGTGACCGTGCTGCTGCAGGACTACCGAGACCTGCGCGGCGAGTACGACAAACTCGTTTCCATCGAAATGGTAGAAGCCATCGGCCACCAGTACCTGGACACGTACTTCGAGCGCTGTTCCGCCTTGCTCAAGCCCGACGGCCTTGCCCTGATCCAGGCGATCACCATCGAGGACCATCGCTACGAAGCAGCGCTGCGTTCGGTGGATTTCATCAAGCGCCACATCTTCCCCGGCAGCTTCATTCCCTGCGTGACCGCGCTGACCGCGTCGGCGGCCCACGCCGGCCAACTGCGCCTGCTGAACCTGGAAGACTTCGGCCCCAGCTACGCGCAAACGCTGCGGCACTGGCGCCAGCGCTTCTTCGCCAACATCGAACAGGTGCGGCGCCTCGGCTACGACGAGCGTTTCATCCGCATGTGGGAGTTCTACCTGTGCTACTGCGAAGGCGGTTTCGTAGAGCGTTCGATCAGCGACGTGCACCTGCTGCTCGCCCGCGCCGGCAATCGCCGCGACCAGTTCGTTCCCGAGACGGAAACCGCCGTGCATGTGGGCTAAGGCCGCCAACGCCATCGGCTTCCAGCTCGTCTGGATTTGCTGCGTCGCTGGCGCGGCGCGCGGCGCTTATTGGCTCGGGCCGATGGCTGCCGGCCTGTTCGCAGCAGCGACGCTGTCGTTCGATGGCAAGACGCGCGAGGACGCCACCGCGCTGATCCTGACCCTGCCCCTGGGTATCGCGCTCGACAGCGCATTCTCGGCGACGGGATGGCTGCGCTACGCCGGAAACAGCGAAGCCGGCCTGGCGCCGATCTGGATAGGCGCCCTGTGGCTGGCATTCGCCTTCAGCCTGAACCACTCGCTGGGCTTCCTGCGCGAACGGCTGGCGCTCGCCGCCCTGCTCGGCCTGCTCTGCGCGCCCCTGTCCTATGTCGCCGCCGAACGCCTCGGCGCCGTCGAATTCGCGGGACCGCGGAGCGCTACGTTCGTGCTGCTCGCGGCCAGCTGGGCATCGCTGCTGCCGTTGCTGTTCGGCCTGCTTCGCTATGCTTCTTCCACGCCTCGGCGCAACGGACATCCGGCATGAGCATGACGATGGCGATCGTGACGATATGGGGCCTTTCCGCGCTAACGATGGTTTTCGCCTGGTGGCTTTGCCGGCGCGTGAACAACATCGGCTACGTCGATGTGTTCTGGGCCGGCTTGATGGCAGCGGCCGCCCTGCTCGCCGGCGCCCTCGGCATGGGGGCGGACCTGTCGCGCAGCCTCGTCGCCTTGTTCGGCGGCGTCTGGGGCACGCGACTTTGCCTGCACCTGCTGCGTCGTGTGCTGCACGAAAGCGAGGACGGTCGCTACCAGGCGCTGCGCGCGGCCTGGGGCGACAGTGCCTGGCGCTTCTTCCTTTTTTTCCAGATGCAGGCGGCGGTTGTTGCGCTGTTCGCCGTTCCCTTCGTCGCCGCCGCGGGCAATCCTTCTGGAGGTTGGAGCGCAGCGACCATCGCGGCGATCGCGGTGTGGTTGCTGTCGCTCGGGGGCGAAGCGCTCGCCGACCGCCAGTTGTCGAGGTTCCGCGCCGATCCCGCGAATCGCGGCAAAACCTGTCGTGCGGGGCTGTGGTCCTGGTCGCGGCACCCGAACTACTTCTTCGAATGGCTGCACTGGTTTTCCTACGTACTGCTCGCGATAGGCAGCCCCTACTTCGCGTGGAGCTGGATCGGGCCGGTACTGATGTTCGCCTTCCTGTATCGCGTCAGCGGCATTCCCTGGACCGAGGCGCAGTCGCTGCGCTCGCGCGGCGACGACTATCGCCGCTACCAGGATGAAGTGAGCGCCTTTTTCCCTTGGCCGCCGAAGTCGGCCTGAACCCCGAGGAATCGCCATGGCAATGATCGAACTCTGCGAACGCGGCCTGATCCCCGATTCGCTCACCCGCTACGGCATCCGCCGGCTTTGCACGCAGCGCCTGAAGGACGAAGGTGCGCACGACGCCTCGCTGGCGCAACGCCGCTACCGCGAATTGCTCGCGCGGCTGGGCGAAAGCCCCATCGCCATCGAAACGGCGGCGGCCAACGAACAGCATTACGAGGTCCCCACGCGCTTCTTCCAGCTATGCCTGGGTCGTCGCCTGAAGTACTCGAGCTGCTACTACCCCACCGGCCGCGAAACGCTGGACGAGGCCGAGGAGGCGATGCTGGCGTTGTATGGCGAGCGCGCCGGCCTGGCCGACGGCCAGGAGATCCTCGAGCTCGGCTGCGGCTGGGGCTCGCTGACCTTGTGGATGGCCGAACGCTATCCGAACGCCCGCATCACGGCGGTGTCGAACTCGAACGGCCAACGCGAACACATCGAGTCGATCTGCCGGCAGCGCGGCTGGACGCATGTGCGCGTGCTGACCCGCGACGTGAACCGGCTGGAGCTGCCCAGCGGGCGATTCGACCGCTGCGTGTCGATCGAGATGTTCGAACACATGCGCAACTACGACAGCCTGTTCGCCCGCATCGCCGACTGGCTGAAGCCGGACGGAAAACTTTTCGTGCACATCTTCTGCCACCGTCAGTTGATGTATCCGTTCGAGACCGAGGGCGAAGACAACTGGATGGGGCGGTACTTCTTCACCGGCGGCCTCATGCCCTCGGCCGACACCTTGGTCGATGCCCAGACCCACCTGCCGCTGAAACATCGCTGGCTGCTGCCCGGTACGCACTACCAGCGTACCGCCGACCATTGGCTGGCCAACCAGGATGGGCACCGGGACGAGGTCCTGGCCGTACTGCGAGAGGCCTACGGCGACGCCGATGCGCGACGCTGGCACCAACGCTGGCGGATGTTCTGGATGGCCTGCGCCGAATTGTTCGGCTACGACGAAGGGCGCGAGTGGCAGGTCGCGCACTACCTCTTCGCGAAGCCCTGACGCGGCACGCCAGCCGCCTTCAGGCGGTTTTCAGTCGGCCTTGCCGCCCTGCGTTGGCGCGGGGGCCGAAGCGGGAGTCGTCGGGGCGGCCTCGGCCGGCTTGCCCTTGGCGACGCGGATGCCCTTGGCCTTCATCCAGGCATCGAACTCTTCGGCGGTCATGCGCTTGCCGTTCTGGTTCATGTCGAATCGCCAGGGCGTGTTGTCGAACTGGGTCTTGGGCACATAGGTGTTCGGATCGGCGCCGGGGCTGCCCGGTGCGGGGGCCGATACCGGCGCGGCGGCCTGGCGGCGCGCGCGCTCGATCACGAACTGTGCCGTGAGCGCGCATTCGACCGCCATCGCGGGCGCCTGCAGCATCTCCGGTGCGGCGACCGAAATGCCACCGAGGTCCGGCGCCGTAGCGCCGCTGCAGGTCTGGGCGGAGACGGGCAGCGCGATCGCGCACATGCCGAGGCAGAAAAATTTCAAAACCTGTTTCACTGGTGCCGCCTCCTGGAACCCGGGCTCAGGATAGCGGGCGCCGACGAGCCGACGCAAGAAAAACGAAGCCCGGCCGAGGCCGGGCTTCTGGATGCAACGATCGAACGAAGGATCAGTTCTGCACGTTCAGCTCGGTACGGCGGTTCTTCTCGCTCTTGCAAGCGGGGAAAGCATCGCCGAGCTGTTCGAGCGGACGGTTCTCGCCGTAACCGTTCGGACCGGACAGGCGGCCGGCATTCACGCCGTGGCCGGTCAGGTAGTCGTACACCACGCGGGCACGACGGCCGGACAGGCCTTCGTTGTAGCCGTCGGCACCGCATTCGTCGGTGTGGCCGGCGACTTCGACGCGCAGTTCCGGATACTTGTTCAGGATCGACACGGCTTCATCGAGGATCGCGATCGCGTCGGGACGCAGCGTGTCCTTGTCGAAGTCGAAGTTCACGCCACGCAGGTCGATGGTCAGCGGCACCGGGCAACCGTCCGGACCGATGGCCTGGCCGGCCGCGGAACCCGGGCAACGATCGTTGCAGTTGTTGACGCCATCGCCGTCGTCATCGAGGTCGGCGCAGGTCTTTTCCGGGGCCGGCGTCGGCTCCGGAGCCGGGGCGGCACGGGAACCCAAGGGCATCACTGCCATGAAAATGGCATAACCGTCGATGAAGTTGTCGTCGCCGGGGGCGGCGAAGCTGTTGTCGTCCGCGTCGTAACGCAGACCGACTTCGGCACGGGCGCTCCAGTTGCTGAACTGCATCTGCACGCCGGTACCCAGCGAGCCGAGGAAATTGGTTTCATCCTGGTTGACGACGCTGTAATAGCTTTCGTCGTGGTGCTGCACGCCCACGCCCGCGGACAGGTAGGGCCACCAGTTGCGGCTCTCGCTGCGCCAGAAATGGTAGCGGCCGACCGCGGTCAGGCCGGTCATCGTCCAATCGGCGGCATCGCCCTGCCACAGCGGCGGGCCGTCGCTGATGAAGGCGCCGTTGTCGTGTTTGCTCCAGTCCAACTGGACATCGAGCGAGACGCTGGAGCTGATGAACTTGCCAAAGCCCAGGGCCCACATCGGATCGTCGCTGACCTCGCGGTCGCGATCGGTGAACTTGATGCCACCGCCGCCGGTCACGTACCAGCGATCGTCATAGTCCTGGGCCGACGCGGCCTGGGCCATGCCAAGCGCGCCGAGCAGGGCGCAACACAGAAGTTTCTTCTTCATGATGTTCTCAACTCCATTGCACTAGAGAATGGTTTTTGCGACGCCTGCCGGCTCGAAGCCAGGCGGGTCGTCGTCAACGTCCTGGATACCCCATCGGGCGTTAACGACAACATAACAAATCGCCCCCGAGGTGCCAAGTTGGACCTTAGACCACGAAAAGGTCCAGGAAACGGTGGACCGGGGTGGATTCGAAGCGCGAAGTGTCCTGGGTCAGGGCCAGGACCTGCTGCACCCGACGGGCCGGCAAATGACCGCCCAGGGCCGCCTCGAACTTCTCGAGCAGGACCGGGATGCCCTCGCCACGCCGGTTGCGGTGGCCGATCGGGTAGTCGATGGAAACCTTCTCGGTGCTGGTACCGTCCTTGAAGAAGACCTGGACCGAGTTGCCGATGTAGCGCTTCTCCGGGTCGAAATAATCCGCGGTGAACTGCGGGTTCTCCTTCACCGTCATCTTGGCGCGCACCGCATCGATGCGCGGGTCCGCCGCGACGGCGTCGGTGTAATCGTCGGCGGTCAAACGACCGAAGATCAGCGGGACGGCCACCATGTATTGCAGGCAGTGGTCGCGGTCGGCGTAGTTGGCCAGCGGCCCGGTCTTGTCGATGATGCGCACGCCCGCTTCCTGCGTCTCGAGCTCGATGCGCTCGATCTGGTCGATGCGGCCTGCGACCTGCGAATGCAGCTGCATGGCGCACTCGACCGCGGTCTGGGCATGGAACTCGGCCGGGAAGCTGATCTTGAAGAGGACATTCTCCATCACGTAGCTGCCGAACGGACGTTCGAACTCGAAAGGCTTGCCCTTGAACAGCACGTCGTAGAAGCCCCAGGTCTTGGCGGTCAGGGCGCTCGGATAACCGACGCAGCCCTTCACCGCGTTCAGCGCGTGGGTGACCGCGCGACGGCAGGCGTCGCCCGCCGCCCAGCTCTTGCGCGGACCGGCGTTCGGCGCGTGACGATAGGTGCGCAGGGCGCCGCCATCGATCCAGCTGTGGCTGACGGCGTTGATGATCTCTTCCTTGCCGCCGCCCAGCATGTGGGTGGTGACGGCGGTCGAGGCGAGACGCACCAGGATCACATGATCGAGGCCGACCCGGTTGAAGCTGTTCTTCAGGGCGTAACTGCCCTGGATCTCATGCGCCTTGATGGCAGCCGCGAGCACGTCACGCACGAGCACGGGCTTGCCGCCCTCGCGCTCGGCCTTGCGGCTCATGTAGTCGGCCACGGCAAGGATGGCGCCGAGATTGTCCGAGGGGTGGCCCCATTCGGCGGCCAGCCAGGTGTCGTTGAAATCCAGCCAGCGCACCTGGACGCCGATATTGTAGGCGGCCTGCACGGGATCGAGTTCGAACGAAGTGCCCGGGACGCGGGCACCGCCGGCCAGGGTCGCACCCGGAACCAGCGGACCCAGGTGCTTGACGCATTCGGGATGCTTCATCGCCAGCATCGAGCAACCCAGCGAATCCAGAAGCATGTAGCGGGCCGTCGTATAGGCCTCGGGCGAACCGACGTAGTAGTCGACCACGTAGTTGGCGATGTCCACCATGGCCTGGTCAGGATCGGGGCGCTTGGCGGAACGGATGTCGTGATGGCTCATGGCGGTCTCTGACGGTGGCGAAAGCGCGATATTTTGCCAGATTAACGGCGTCCCCGGCGGTTTCAGCCGCCGCCGGCGTCCCCGGCACTTGGCTTGTATGCCCGACGTATTCCGGGCATCGTTCCGGCCTGCCCTACGCCTGCGTATCCGGATGACCGCCTCCGCCTACCCCCATCTGTTCTCCCCGCTGGATCTCGGCTTCTGCACCCTGCCCAATCGCGTGCTGATGGGTTCGATGCATACCGGACTGGAGGATCGCAGCCGCGACTTCCCGAAGCTGGCGGCCTATTTCCGCGAACGCGCCGAAGGCGGCGTCGGCCTGATGGTGACGGGCGGCGTTTCGCCGAACCTGGTCGGCTGGCTCAAACCCTTCGCCGCCAAACTCAGCTGGCCCTGGGAGATACACAAGCATCGCATCGTCACCAAGGCCGTGCACGAGGCGGGCAGCCGCATCTGCCTGCAGATCCTGCACGCCGGGCGCTATGGCTATCACCCGTTCACGGTATCCGCGACCTCGCTGCAATCGCCGATCAATCCGTTCAAGCCGCGCGGACTCAGCGCGCGCGGCGTCGAGCGGCAGATCCGCGCCTTCGTCAATTCGGCGCGTCTCGCCCGCGATGCCGGCTACGACGGCGTCGAAGTCATGGGCTCGGAAGGTTATCTGATCAACCAGTTCCTCAGCGCACGCACCAACACGCGCGAAGACGCCTGGGGCGGCACGCCGGAAAAACGCATGCGCTTCGCGGTCGAGATCGTGCGCCGCATCCGCGAAGCCTGCGGGCCGGATTTCATCCTGATCTACCGTCTGTCCATGCTCGAACTAGTGCCGGGCGGCTCGGACTGGAACGAGATCGTGCTGCAGGCCAAGGCGATCGAAGCGGCCGGCGCGACCATCATCAACACCGGCATCGGCTGGCACGAAGCGCGCATCCCGACCATCGCCACCTCGGTCCCGCGCGCGGCCTTCGCCGGCGTGACCGCGAAACTGCGACCGCACGTGCGCTTGCCGCTGGTGGCGACCAACCGCATCAACATGCCGGACGTGGCCGAACGCATCCTCGCCGGCGGCCAGGTCGACATGGTGTCGATGGCACGACCGCTGCTGGCGGATCCGCAATGGGTGGCGAAGGCGCGCGAAGGCCGCAGCGAACGCATCAACACCTGCATCGCCTGCAACCAGGCCTGCCTGGACCACACCTTCACCAATCGCATCGCCAGCTGCCTGGTCAATCCGCGCGCCTGCGCCGAAACCGAACTCAACTACCGCAAGACGACGGCGCCGAAGAAGATCGCCGTCGTCGGCGCCGGACCGGCCGGCCTCGCCTGTGCTTCAGTAGCGGCCGAACGCGGCCATCGCGTCACGCTTTTCGATAGCGCCAGCGAGATCGGCGGCCAGTTCAATCTGGCCAAGCGCATTCCCGGCAAGGAAGAGTTCCATGAGACCTTGCGTTACTTCGGCGAACAGTTGCGCCTGCACGGCGTCGAACTGAGGCTCGGTCGACGCGTTTCCGCCCAGGACCTCGCGGAGGGCGGTTTCGACGAAATCGTGCTGGCGACCGGTATCGCCCCGCGCAAGGTGCAGTTCCCGGGCGCCGACCACGCCAAGGTCTGCACGTATATAGATGTGCTGACCGGTCGCGTCCGCGCCGGCGAAAAGGTCGCTTTGATCGGAGCCGGCGGCATCGGCTTCGACGTCGCCGAGTTCCTCGTACAGGACGCACCCTCGCCCAGCGTCGATGTTTCGCGCTGGATGCACGAGTGGGGAGTACGCCCGGACTTCGAAGGCGCCGGCGCGCTGGCTCCGCCGCAACCCGAAGCGCCGGAACGGCAGGTCTGGTTGCTGCAACGCAGCCCCGGCAAACCGGGCGCGCGTCTGGGTAAGACGACCGGCTGGATCCATCGCTCCACGCTGAAGGCCAAGCAGGTGCAGGTGCTCGGTGGGGTGGAATACCTGGGGGTAGACGATCAAGGCCTGCGCATTCGCGCGAACGGGCAGGAGCAGATCCTGCCGGTGGATACCGTGGTCGTCTGCGCCGGACAAGAACCCCTGCGCGAACTGCTGACCGACCTGAAAGCCCTTGGGATAACACCGCATCTGATCGGCGGCGCCGATGTCGCCGCCGAGCTGGACGCCAAGCGAGCCATCAATCAGGGCAGTCGGCTCGCCGCAGTTTTCTGAGTTTCGCCTGGTGGAATCCGGTGAAACGCCCGGATTTCACATTCATGAACGAATCGCGTCCTCGTTGAGAAAGTCAGTCTCCGCGCGGGTTTAGCCCCGGCTTTTGAGCATTGGCTCCAGCAAAATCAATCATTTATAACGAGCGATTCAGGAAACGTTGGCTTTTCGCCCGTAGGATGCGCGCCGAACCACCGATCCGGGTGGTCCACGTGGCCCCGCCTGCATGGCTTTCGCGGGGTTTCCGAAGCCGCCCTACCAAGATCGCGGCCAGGAATGCGAGCCAGGCTCGTCCGTCCCCAACACGTCGTATCCCGCTTGCGTGGGCGCCAGCCAGGGCCCGAGCGAAGTGCGGACCTACGGAGCAAGGAATCGCCATGAAGTTGTCTTTCCTGATGTGGCTGGCCAGTCTTCTTCCCCAGTCCGCCGCCGACCCGCTGTGCCTGGCGACCACCGTCTATCTGGAAGCCCGCGACCAGTCCGAGCTGGGTCAGCGCGCCGTCGCCGAAGTGGCGCTGCGCCGCCAGGAAGATGGCCGCTGGGGCGATTCGGTCTGCGAAGTCGTGACCGCGCCGAAGCAGTTCGCGCCGACCCTGGTGAATCCGAATTTCCGCATGGGCAATCTGGAAGCCTGGCAGCAGGCGATGGATGTCGCCTTCAAGACGCAGCAGAACTGGCAGCAGCCGATCGCAGACCGCCACGAAGTCGTGCCGGGCGCGAGCCACTTCGCCGCACTGCGCCATGCCAGCCCATCCTGGCGCCACTATCCGACGGTCGCGACGATCGGCTCGCATACCTTCTATCGCGTGGACCGGTTGTCGCCCTGATCGTCGGTCGCATCTTCGAAAAAACAAAGCCGCCCGAGGGCGGCTTTGTCGTTCATGGCATGAGCGAATCAGCGCTGTTCGATCGGCACGTAGGCGCGGTCTTCCGGGCCGGTGTAGTTCGCGCTCGGCCGGATGATCTTGCCGTCCTGGCGTTGTTCGATCACATGCGCGCTCCAGCCGGCGACACGGCTGACCACGAAGAGCGGCGTGTAGAAGGCGAGATAGGCCGATAGAAACACACCGCCGA
>CAYWHO010000024.1:0-16310 GCA_964458195.1 uncultured Arenimonas sp. | reverse complement strand
CTTCGAGCGAGAAGCGCTTCTGGCCTACGTACTTGGTGTGCAGGTAGCGTTCGAGGCCTTCGGCGGCGGTGAGGCGTTCGAGGATGCGCTGCTTGTCGTCCTTGCCGAAACCGTATTGGCCGGCGGCGCCTTCCAGGCGCTCCTGCAGCCAGCGCCGCTGGGCGGCGTCGGAGATGTGCATGAACTCGGCGCCGATGGTGCCGGAGTAGGTGATCTTGAGTTTCGCCAGCAGATCGCGCAGCTTGAAGCGGTCGCCGCCGAACTGCGTATTGGCGACGAAATCGCGATCAAGGTCGGCGTCGGAAAGGCCATGGAAGGCGAGTCCGAGATCCGGCGCCGGTTGCGGCGGCGTCATCGCCAGCGGATCGAGGCGCGCGGCTAGGTGGCCGCGCGAGCGATAGGCGGTGATGAGCTTGCCGACGGCCGCCTGCTTGCGCGCGCCTTCCTCGTCCAGCCCGCCGCCGCCCGTCTGTTTCGCGACGATGGCCGCGCGCTGCACCTGCGCCATGACCGCCGAGTGCGGAACATCGCCTGCTTCACGGCCCTTGAAGCCGTCGAAATAGGATTTCCATTTCGGACCGACGCTGTCGGCATCGGCCAGATACTGTTCGTACAGGTCTTCGATGAAGCCGGCGTTGCCGCCGGAAAGCTGGGAGGACTGAGAAAACTGCTTGATCAGGCTATCCACGGCGTCCGCTCGGGCCCCTCAAGATTGCAGGCCAAGTCATTGTTCGGGTTGGAATTCGGGGGCCTGCCCATTGGCGCCGGACAGGGCCGGTGATTATAGCGCGAGGCTCGCGCCCTTTAGTACCGGCCGGCGGGTCTGCTCAGATGCCGAGCGCCCGGAACTCGGTGCAGGGGCGACAGCGCTCCCAGACGCGCTGGAAATGCTCGAGCAGTTGCCGGTTGCGCGCGGGCAGGGCCTCGCACCATTCGCCGTCGAAACGGCTGCCGAGCAGGCGGAACAGATAGCCGTCGCGATCGTTGGCCACGTAGACCGAGGGGTACTGGAGATCTTCCGGGTCCTGCGGCGTGCGGAACTGGAAGGCCGAGGTCAGGCGCTGCGCCAGCGCCAGCATCGGATGCGGCTGGCTCTGCACCACGGTCGGGTTCTGCACGAGGATGCGAACCGTGCCGCCGCGGCCGGAGATGGCGAATTGCTTGAACGCTTCGACCACGGCCGCTTGCGCGAAGACCGCGTGTTCGAGGTCGCGCGTATAGACCACCAGATCGCGGCGCGCATCGATGGCCAGGATGCGCACGGCGTCGATCACCGTTTCGACCTTGTCGAATTCGATCGGTCGTCCCGAGGGTCCGCGCGCGGGTGCCGGGGCGCGTTGCGAGGGCGGCCACGGCGCCAGTTCCAGGCGCATGGACTGATGCTCGATTCCGGCCTCGTCGAATCGCTCGCCCACGGGCTGGAAGCCGAACTTCCCGTAGAAACCCTCGGCCGAGACCTGGGCATGCAGACTGACCTCGGCCCAACCGAGTTGCCGCGCCTTCACGATCAGTTCGCGCAGCAGCGCTTCGCCGACGCCCTTGCCGCGCCATTCCTTCAGCACGGCCATGCGGCCGATCTTGTGTTCCGGCGTGAGCCGGCCGGTGCCGATCGGCCGGTTCTGCGAATCGCGGGCGATGACGTGGTGGCACTGCGGATCGAGCTCGTCCCACTCCATGTCCAGCGGAACGTTCTGCTCGACGACGAACACGGTCTCGCGGACATGCCGCAAATCCTGGAAATCGGCCTGGTAGTCGGCCGGCTCCACGCGAAATTCGCTGTCTGGCAGATCGGGGTCGTTCATGCCGACATTCTAGCCGGAGCGACCGCGACGCGCTTTCTTCGCCCGCTGCAACTGGTACACGCCGCCGGCAAGCAGGCATGCGACCGCCTCGCGCCCGGCGTCGTCCAGCCGGGCGAGCGCGCCGCCGTCCAGCGACTCGGCCGCCGCCAGCGATTTCGCCGAGGCCAGGCCCATCGGATGGGCTTCGCCGTTGACGAACAGTCGCGCCTTGCGACCGACCCGCGACCAGGCCGCGCGCGCGAACGGGTGGCGCAGTAGCAGACCGCCTTCGCCGAGCGCTTTTGCGGCGTCGGCGAACGATGGCGTGCGCGGCGGCGCGACGATCTCGCCGGCGGCGCGATAGCGCGTGATGAATCGCCCGAACCATTCGCGAATTTGTGCCTCGTCCATGCCGCGCAGGGCCGACAGGGCGACCTCGACGCGTTGCATGGCGTCGTCGCCGATCTCGAACGCGTCTTCGGGCGCCTGCAGGTCCGGATCGCAATAACGCGCTTCCTCGGGCAACTGCGCGGCCAGCTCCTCGGCGAGATCGACCACCAACTCGGCCTGCGAGGGCGCGCGCATGCCGATCGAGAAGGTCATGCAGGCGTCCACGGCCTCGCCGTGATGCGGAACGCCGGGCGGCAGGTAGAGCATGTCGCCGGGCTCAAGCACCCAGTCGTGCGAGGGAGTGAAGCGTTGCAGCAGTTTCAGTTCGACATCCGGACGAAAATCCTTCGGTGCTTCCGGATCGGCGTCGATCTGCCAGCGGCGACGGCCGTGCGCCTGCAGCAGGAAGACATCGTACTGGTCCACGTGCGGGCCGACCGACCCGCCGGGCGCGGCGAAACTGATCATCACATCGTCCACCCGCCACGCCGGCAGGAAGCGGAAGCGCGGCAGCAGGGCACGCACATCGGCATCCCATTTGTCGACGTCCTGGACCAGCAAGGTCCAGTCCTTGTCGCCGAGGGTCGGGAATTCTTCCTCGGCGAACGGGCCGTTGCGCAGGGTCCATTGATCCTTGCGGCGGTGGTAGGTGACCAGGCGCGACAAGGCCGCTTCTTCGCAGGCCAGCCCGGCCAGATCTTCCGGCGTCAGCGGCGCGACGAAATCGGGAAAAGCCTCGCGGATCAGCAAAGGCTTCTTCTGCCAGTAGTCGCGCAGGAACGTGGCGACCGGCATGCCGAGGAAGTGTTTCGCGCTGGCGCGGACTTCGATCATGGCGACTTCTTGGCAGTGCGTTCTTCAGCCAGGCGCGTTTCGAGTCGCGTGCCCGCATTGTCCGCGTACGTCTTGCAAGCATCCGGTTCCGACAGCGGTTTTGTCGCTAACGGACCCAAGCGTGACCACATGTCGCTGGCACCGGGATGGGGCGTCAGCAGCACGTCGCAGGGCAGGGCGGCGACCGTTCGCAGCGTGTTCCGGAACGTGGCGACATAGTCGGCGTGACGGGAGAAGCGAAAGGTCTTGTCCGAGATCGCACTCAGGCTGTCGACGTAGGCGATGCGCCGGCAATCCGATTCGGCGCAGGACGTCCAGGTCCAGCTCGTGCCACCCGGCGAATGCCCGGGCGTCGCATGCGCGGTCAGGCGGATATCGCCAACGGAAAGAACCTCGCCGTCTTCGACGGTACGCAGGCGCGTTACAGCGGGCAGCGGCGACAACACCAGGAACTGCGGATCGCTGCGATCGCTCTTGCCGCGCTTGAGCACCGCCAAGGACGGCGCACGCACGACGACATCGGCGCCGGTGGCCCGTTGCAGGCCTGCCAGTCCGCCGGCATGGTCGCTGTGTTCGTGCGTATTCAGGATCAGCTTGACGTCGCGCGGGTCGAAACCGAGCGTGCGGATGTTCGCCAGGATCAGCGAGGCTCCCTTTTCGGTGCCGCCGTCGATCAGCACATGCCCGCCATCGGAGGCGAGCAGCAGGGCGCTGATGCCACAGGTACCGACAAACCAGGTATTGCCGTGGATACGAAACGGCGTGGCGGGATCGTCCCAGCCGGCGTCGTCCGCGCAGGCTTTGGCGGACGCGGCCGTCGCTTCGGCGGCCAGTGCCGGGCCGCCCAGGCTCGCGAGCAGGATGCCTGCGAGCAGGAAAAGCGGTCGTCGCATCTCAGATGTCCCGCGCCAGACGCTCGGCCAGGCCGGTATAAGCTGCCGGCGTCAGATCCAGCAAGCGCTGCTTCGCGTCGGCGGGCAGGTCGAGTCCGGCGATGAAACCGCGCATCGCGGCTTCGTCGATGCCATGTCCGCGCGTCAGCGCCTTCAGTTGTTCGTAAGGATTCGGCAAGCCATGGCGGCGCATCACCGTCTGCACGGGTTCGGCCAGGACTTCCCAGGCCGCATCGAGATCGGCCCGCAGGCGCTCCGGCGCCACCGTCAGCTTGCCCAGGCCCTTCGACAGGGAATCGAACGCGACGAGGCTGTGTCCGAAGCCCGTGCCGAGCGCGCGCAGCACGGTGGAATCGGTCAGATCGCGCTGCCAGCGGCTGATCGGCAGCTTGGCGCCGAAGTGTTCGAACAAGGCATTGGCCAGGCCCAGGTTGCCTTCGGCATTCTCGAAATCGATCGGGTTGACCTTGTGCGGCATCGTGCTGGAGCCGACTTCGCCTTCCTTCAGGCGCTGGCGGAAATAACCCAGCGAGATATAACCCCAGACATCGCGGCACAGGTCGATCAGGATGGTGTTGACCCGGCGCATCGCGTCGCCGATCTCGGCGATGCAGTCGTGCGGTTCGATCTGGGTGGTGTAGGCATTGAAGTGCAGGCCGAGGCCGTGCACGAAGTTCTGGGCGAGGGCGGGCCAGTCCACGCCGGGGTAAGCGACGACGTGCGCATTGTAGTTGCCGACCGCACCGTTGATCTTGCCGCTGAGCCGCACGTTGCCGATCTGCGCGCGCTGGCGCTCGAGCCTGGCGACGACGTTCGCCAGTTCCTTGCCCAGCGTGGTCGGCGAGGCGGTCTGCCCATGCGTGCGCGACAGCATGGGCAAGGCGGCGTGCTGCTGCGCGAGCGCGCGCAAATCCCCGATCAACCCGTCCAGCGCCGGCAGGACGATGCGGTTGCGTGCTTCCTCCAGCATCAGGGAGTAGCTGAGGTTGTTGATGTCCTCGCTGGTGCAGGCGAAGTGCACGAACTCCAACGCAGTGCGCAGTTCGGCGTCGCTGTCGATCTGCTTCTTCAGGAAATACTCGACCGCCTTCACGTCGTGGTTGGTCGTGCGCTCGATCTTCTTGACCTCTTCGGCCTGCTCCGGGCTGAAGCTCGCGGCGAGCGTGCGCAGACGCTGCTTCGCCGCCTCGGAGAACGCCGGCAGCTCGACGATGCCCGGCTCCTCGGCCAGGGCGATCAACCATTCGACCTCGACGCAGACGCGCGCCTTGATCAGCCCGTATTCGGAGAACACCGGCCGCAGGGCATCCACCTTGCCGGCGTAGCGGCCATCGAGCGGGGACAGGGCGAGCAGGCTGGCGTGCGACATCGGGGATTCCGTTCTGAAAGGCGGGGACTGGCGTTTTCCGGCCGCAGCCGGCCGCTCGCTCGCGATCAACCCGAGCGAGGCCGCCCGCCATTTTACATGCTCCCGAGCGACGACCGCGGCGGCTATGCTGTCGGCTACCGTTACCGGAGCCCGAGCATGGCCGGCAAGACCCGAACAGTGCACGACAGCATGGGCGAGATGCGGGTGCCCGCCGACGCCTTGTACGGCGCCCAGACGCAGCGCGCGGTGGACAATTTCCCGATCTCCGGCCTGCGCATGCCGCGCGCCTTCATTCGTGCCCTGGGCGAAATCAAGGCGGCCGCGGCGAAGGCAAATGGCGAACTCGGCCTGCTCGAAGCGGGCGTGGCGCGGTCGATCGCGCCGGCGGCGCTGGCCGTGGCCTCGGGCGAGCACGACCGGCATTTCCCGGTGGACGTGTTCCAGACCGGCTCCGGCACCTCCAGCAACATGAACGCGAACGAAGTGATCGCCACGCTGGCGTCGCGCGCCGCCGGAAAACCGGTGCTTCCGAACGACCATGTCAATCTCGGTCAGAGTTCGAACGATGTGATTCCGACCGCGATCCAGGTGTCGGCTGCCTTGCGCTGGCACGACGCCCTGCGTCCGGCCCTGAAGCACCTGCGCGGCAGGATCGACCGGCGTTCGCGCGAGTTCGCCAAACTCGTGAAGACGGGGCGCACGCATCTGATGGACGCCATGCCGCTTACGCTCGGCCAGGAATTGTCGGCCTGGTCGGCGCAGTTGGGTTCCGCGATCGAACGCCTGGACGACAGCGCCGCCCGCCTGCAACGGCTGCCGCTCGGCGGCACGGCCATCGGCACGGGGATCAATGCCGATCCGCGCTTCGGCAAACGGGCGATCGCGCGGCTGAAGGCGCGCACCGGCGTACGCTTTTCGCAGGCGGGCAATCTTTTCGAGGGCATCGCCGCGCAGGACGCGGCGGTGGAGTTCTCCGGCCAGCTGGCGGCCTTGGCGACGGCGCTGATCAAGATCGCGAACGATCTGCGCTGGATGAATTCGGGACCGCTGGCCGGGCTGGGCGAGATCGAACTGCCGGCCCTGCAACCGGGCAGCTCGATCATGCCGGGCAAGGTCAATCCGGTGATTCCCGAAGCGGTCGCGATGGTCTGCGCGCAGGTGTTCGGCAATCACTCCGCCATCGTTTGCGCCGGCGCCAGCGGCAATTTCCAGCTCAATGTGATGCTGCCGGTGATCGCGCACAATCTCCTGCAGTCGATCGAGCTGCTGTCCACCGCCTCGGTACAGCTTGCCGACAAGGCCATCGCCGGGTTCCGCGTCCGCACGGATTGCATCGACGAGGCGCTGGCGCGAAATCCCATCCTCGTGACTGCGCTGAATCCCGTGATCGGCTACGAAGCCGCGGCAGCGATCGCCAAGCGCGCCTACAGGGAAAAGCGGCCGGTGCTTGAGGTCGCCGTGGAAATGACGAAGCTGCCGGAGAAGCAGCTTCGTCGTTTGCTCGATCCGGCCGCGCTCACGCGCGGTGGCATCGGTTCTGGCGGTGGTGCAGGCGGCTAGGATTCACTTCGTCGCAGGAAGGAAGGCACTGACGGGCAGGGCGGTGATCGCTTTCCAGTCGCCGAGTTTTTCCCGTTCGATCGTCTGCGCGACGAGCCGGTAGCCGACCGTGTAACCGGCCCAGAGCGGGATGCCGGCGTTTGGGTTGCCGAACATCGAGCCCATCAACACCTGCGGAGAGCTGTCGCCGTACAACGGTGCGAACGCTTTCAGCGCGGCCTGGTACTGGTCGTCGGTCAAGGCATCGATCCACGGCGCCGGGTGCTGGCCGAAGGCATGCTTGGCGAAATTGTCGGCGCGGCCTTCGAAAACCAGGTAGTCGCCGAGCGTGAACGGCGCGTTCGGATCGAACTGCGTCTTCGCCCAGTAGCTGTGGTGTAGTTCGTGCGCCAGCACGTAGGGCAAGAGCGTGGCCCAGTCGCTGCCCGGGTGCAGTTTGACGATGATGCGGCCGCTGCCGGAGGTTAGGGCCATGACGCCGCGCATCTGGTCGCGCGCGAAGACATCGCCAGGGCGGGTGAAGTCGACGCAAAGCGTCAGGCGCTCCTGCGGCAGTTCGCCGGCCACCTTGTCGAATGCCTGCTGCGCGATCGTTTCGAACTTGTCGCGGTCGAAGTTCTTCTCCGCCTCCTCGCGTTCGGCCCGCGTCATACGCGGATCCGGCCCGTACCCGGGGGCGAGCATGGCGAATTGGCCGCCTTCGGCGCAGCGCGCGAACCAGGCCTTGTTCGTCGCTTCGGCCGCCTCGGCCGGGGCGTCGAGCACCTGCCGGTTCGTGTAGTGGAAGTCGATCGACGGTTGCGCGAACGCGGTGGCCGGCAACAGTGCGGCGAACAGTATCCAGTGCTTCATGCGAACTCCGTTGGGTCGGGGATGTAAAGGCAAGGACGCGCCGGCAAGCGGGATGTGACAAGGCGGCCCAAAAAAGGAACGCCCCGGAGGTCCGGGGCGTTCTGGTTTGGTTCCCTTTGTCGCTAGGCTGTGCTTGCGGCGCAGCCCTTCGTCGGATCACGGCCTGCCCTTGAGGGTAGGCCGCAGGCGATTCGCCTCAGCCTTCGTCGCGATACCGGCGGAGGCGGATGGCGACGAAGATCATCGCGATACCGACGACGGCGCCGATCCATATTTCCGGCGTGGCCATCACGTTCCAGGACGAGGCCAGCGGCGAGCCCTTGTCGAGCGCGTCGGCACCCAAGCGGGCCGGATCGCGCAGCAGGAAGCCCCAGGAGCCCGGCACCGCACTGAGCAGCAGGCGGCCGATGATGCTCTGCCAAAGGATCTCGAGCTTCCAGTGCAGTTCGAGGATCGCGTTCATCCAGCTCAGCAGGCCGCCGGTGACCAGGGGGACGCCCACCGCCCAGAGGAAGGGCTTGGTGCGCGCCCAGGCCGAAACCATCAGCAACCAGCCCACGGTCGGCAGCGCCCAGATCATGTACACGGGCAGTACGCCGAGGAACTCGAACGGCATGGTGTAGGTACGGCTATGCGTCAGTACCGCGCCGAACACGTTCACGCCGGCTACCGCTGCGGTCGCGCAGAGCAGCAGGGTGATCAGGATCGAGACGATGAGCGAAGCGCCCCAGGCCATCAGCGGCGCCACGACCAGGCCGGTCGCGACCTTGGACAGCACCGTATCCCGATCGGAAATCGGCAGCGACTTCCAGAACAGCACGCTGCGGTTGCTGCGATCGTCGAAAAGAGCGCCGATGTAGTAGAAGAACACCACGAAGCTCATCACGATGGAGATCGGAGCGATGCTGCCGATGAACATCGAGCTGAGGCCTTCGGCCATCTTGGCGCGGACTTCCGGCGTGGCCATTTCGGCCATGCTGTGCATCTCCATGCCGTTCACGTGCACGCCGTGCATCTTGCCGCTGGCGAGCACGACGATGAAGGTGACCAGCATCATCGCCACCATCAGGGTGCCGACCACGGCGGGGGCCCAGAACAGTCCGCCCCTGTGTTCCCAGTATTCGCGCTTGAGCAGCCACTTGAAGGTGTTCATGCGTAGGTTCCTTTCATCGTTGCCACGAACAGGTCGGCGATGCCGACATTGCGCGTCTCGCCGAGTTCGGCCAGTTTTTCGCGCGGCACGCCGTCGAACAGCATCACCGACTTGCCGAAGACCTGGCGTTCGTCGATCGGCTTGAGGGCGCGGGCGGCCTCGGCCTTGTCGGCGGAGATCATCACCTCGGCGAAGCGCTCGCCGACCTCGTCCATCGTCGCCGACAGGGTGATCCTGCCTTCGCGGATGAACATCAGGTCGCTGAGGATGTGTTCGATCTCCTCGACCTGGTGGGTGGTGACGATGATGGTCTTTTCTTCGTCGAAGTAGTCTTCCAGCAGGTTCTGGTAGAACTGCTTGCGGTAGAGGATGTCGAGCCCGAGGGTCGGTTCGTCGAGCACCAGCAGCTTCGCGTCGATCGCCATGACCAGGGCGAGGTGCAGTTGCACGATCATGCCCTTGGACATCTCCTTCACCTTCATGCCCGGCTTGAGCTTGGTGTGGGCGATGTAGGCTTCGGCCTTCTTGCGGTCGAACTTCGGGTGCACGCCAGCGACGAAGTCGATGGCGTCCTTCACCTTCAGCCAGCGCGGCAGGATGGCCACGTCGGCGATGAAGCAGACCTGGTGCATCAGTTCGTCGCGCTGCGTACGCGGGTCGAGGCCGAGCACGCTCAGCTCGCCGTCGAACGGCGCCAGGCCGAGCATGGCCTTGAGGGTGGTGGTCTTGCCGGAACCGTTCGGCCCGATCAGGCCGACGATGCGGCCGGCGGGAATCTCGAAGCTGATGTTGTCGACGGCGACCTGGTTGCCGTAACGCTTGCTCAGGCCGCGAGCACGGACGACGGCGCTCATTGGGCACCTCCGTCGTTGGAAGCCTGCAGCAGCTGTTCGAGGTTCAATCCCAGGCGGCGGATGCGTTCGAGCATCGCCGGCCATTCTTCCTTGAGGAAACGCTCGCGTTCGCTGCTGAGCAGCTTGTCGCGGGCGCCGTCGGTAACGTACATGCCAAGTCCCCTTCGTTTTTCAACCAGTGCTTCGTCCGCCAGTTCCTGGTAGGCGCGCGATACGGTGATCGGATTGAGCTGGTAGTCGGCGGCGATCTGCCGGACCGAGGGCAGGGCGTCGCCGGGCTTCAGGACGCCGTCCAGCATCATCTCCACCACGCGCTCCTTGAGCTGGCGGTAGATCGGTGCGTTGTCACTCCATGCGATCGACATGTCAGGACTCCCGGCGCGGCAGCAGCGGGCCGAAGGAGAAATACGGCATCGACAGGTGACGGCGGAGGCTCGCCTTGTGGCGAATCGTGGCGGTGGCCTCGGTGGTGTCGACCTCGAGCGCGGAGGCGACCAGGCGCGCGCCTTCGCCGACCGACGCCGTCGGCGGCTGGCCGATGCCGTAGCTCACGCCCAACATCGACAGCGCGACGGCCAGGCCGGTGAGGGTGTTGCGGACTTTGTGGTACATAAGGCCTCCCGTGTTGGTGAGGTAACGATTAGGTGTTGTAGGTAACTATAACAGTGAAATTTGCGATGTCAACACCCGGATTCACCTTTTCCATACCAACTGATGGCATAGACTGCGGGCCGACGATGCCCGGAGCCCCAGCATGAAGATCCGTTCTATCCTATTGTTATTGCTTGCTTTTTCTTCGATTCCGGTGCTCGCCGGCCAGGGTCTGCTCGACGTCAGCTACCGGCGGCTCGCGGGGAAGGAGCAGGTCAATCTGGCCCAGACCTATGGCGGCGACGTGCTGCTGGTAGTCAACACGGCCAGCAAATGCGGTTTCACGCCGCAATACGAGGGCCTGGAGGCCATGCACGCGAAGTACAAGGATCGCGGTTTCGCCGTGCTGGGTTTCCCCTCCAACGACTTCATGGGGCAGGAGCCGGGCACGGAGAAACAGATCCAGGAATTCTGCAAGCTCACCTATGGCGTGCAGTTCCCGATGTTCGAAAAAGTGCACGTGAAGGGCAACGATGCGACGCCTTTCTACAAGGCCCTCAAGGCCCAGAGCGGCGATGCGCCGGCGTGGAATTTCCACAAGTACCTGATCGATCGCAATGGTCGCGTGGTCGGCAGCTTCGGCAGCCGGACCAAGCCCGACGATCCGGCGTTGATCGCGAAGATCGAGAGTCTGTTGGCGGCGCCACGGCCTGCCAGGAAGAACTGAAGCCGTCTCCATTGCCGCAGGGCGCCGCGACCGCGACAATAGCGGTCTCCCCGGCCCGGCCGACAGATTGGAGTGGTTCTTGATGAAAGCGGTACTTCGTTGCGCGGCGCTTTCGGCGCTGGTTCTTGCCGTGGGCGCCCAGGCCCAGGCGCCCGCCAAACCCGCCGCCAAGCCGGCCGCTGCGGCGCCGGCCAAGCCCACCGCCGGCCTGACCGAGAAGCAGAAGGTCAGCATCATGATCGGCATGGACATGGCGAAATCGTTGGAGCCGATCAAGGACGAACTCGATGTCGCGACCCTGATGCGCGCCGTCCAGGCCAGTTTCGCCGGTAAACCGACGGGATTGACCGACGCGCAGGCCGAACAGGTGAAAGCGGCCTTCATGCAGCGCCTGCAATCGAAAATGTCGGCGAAGCAGGCGCAGGAAGCGCAGAGGAACCAGAGCGAAGGGCAGCAGTTCCTTGCCGCCAACAAGACCAAGCCGGGCGTGCGCGTGACGGCCAGCGGCCTGCAGTACCAGGTGCTGCGCCAGGGCTCGGGTGCGAAGCCGAAACCCACGGACATGGTGCGCGTCCACTACAAGGGCACCTTGCTCAATGGCCAGACTTTCGACAGCTCGTACGATCGCGGCCAGCCGATCGAATTCGGTTTGAACCAGGTCATTCCCGGTTGGACGGAAGGCGTGGGGCTGATGCCGGTCGGCAGCAAGTACAAGTTCTGGATCCCGGGCAACCTCGGCTACGGTCCGGCCGGCTCGCCGCCGAGAATCGGTCCGAACGCTACCCTGGTCTTCGAAGTCGAATTGCTCGACATCGCCAAATGATCCGCGGCGGCGATCCGTTCGCCGCCCGGCAAGAATCCGCGGAGCCATCATGCGCGTAACCGTTTTCGGCACCGGCTATGTCGGCCTGGTCACCGGTACCTGCCTCGCCGAGGTGGGCAACCAGGTCGTCTGCGTCGACATCGACACCGCCAAGGTCGACGGCCTCAACCGGGGCGTCATCCCGATCTACGAACCGGGCCTGGAAGAAATGGTGCTGGCCAACCATGCTTCCGGCCGTATCGCCTTCACCACCGATGCTGCCACGGCGATCGAACATGGCGAGATCGTCTTCATCGCCGTCGGTACGCCGCCGGACGAAGACGGCAGCGCCGACCTGCAGTACGTGCTGGCGGTCGCCCGCACGATCGGCCGCCACCTGGAACGTCCGGTCGTCGTCGTCAACAAGTCCACGGTGCCGGTCGGCACGGCCGACAAGGTTCGCGACGCGATCGCCGAAGTGCTGGCGGAACGCGGCGTGGACATCGCGTTCGACGTGGTTTCGAACCCCGAATTCCTCAAGGAAGGCGATGCCGTCAAGGATTGCATGCGTCCCGATCGCATCGTGATCGGCGCCGCCAACGCCACGGCGCTGGAGCAGATGAAGCGCCTGTATGCGCCGTTCAACCGCAACCACGAACGCATCGTGGTGATGGACGTGCGTTCGGCCGAGCTGACCAAGTACGCCGCCAATGCCATGCTGGCCACGAAGATCAGCTTCATGAACGAAATGGCGAACATCGCCGAGCGCGTCGGCGCCGACATCGAGATGGTCCGCCATGGCATCGGTTCCGACCCGCGCATCGGCTACAGCTTCATCTATCCGGGCGCCGGTTACGGTGGTTCCTGCTTTCCCAAGGACGTGCAGGCGCTGGAACGCACCGCGCGCCAGCATGGCTACGAAGCGCAGATCCTGCAGTCGGTGGAGTCGGTCAACGAGCGCCAGAAACACAAGCTGTTCGAATTGATCGAGCGGCATTTCCACGGCGAGATCCGCGGCCGCACGTTCGCCGTCTGGGGCCTGGCCTTCAAGCCCAACACCGACGACATGCGCGAGGCCTCGAGCCGCACCCTGCTCAAGCTGCTCTGGGACGCAGGCGCGAAGGCGCAGGTGTTCGACCCCGAAGCCATCGACGAAACCCGCCGCATCTATGGCGACCGCAGCGATCTGCGTTATTGCGCGTCGCCTGCCGAGGCGCTGGAAGGCGCCGACGCCCTGGTCGTGGTGACCGAATGGAAAGCGTTCTGGGCGCCCGATTTCGCCAAACTGAAAGCGACGCTGAAGAGCCCGGTCGTTTTCGACGGTCGCAACATCTACGATCCCGCCGTGGTCGAGGCGGCCGGTCTGGCCTACTACGGCATCGGTCGCGGCCGGTCCATCCGCAAAGCCTGATCGCATGCCGGTGTCCGACGCCAACCTCGAGTTCCAGTTCGACCGGCGCTTCGCCGAGCTGGAAACGCGCCTGGCATTCCAGGAACACGCACTGACGGAAATGAGCGACGCCCTGGCGGCGTCGCGCGCCGAGAACACGCGGACGCAGGAGTTGTTGCAGCAGGCGTTGGCTGATCTGAGGCAGCTGCGGACATTGCTGTATTCCGACCCGGGCTCGGAGCCGCCACCGCCGCACTACTGAGCCGGCCGGCGACGCCACCCACGCACGAATCACGATGAGCGACTCCCTCAAAGACCAACTGCTCGGCCTCGGCTTCAAGGCCCTGCCGAAAGCCGAACGCAAACCCGAAGGCAAGCCCGATCGCCGGCCGGAGTCGCGCGGGCGCGACGAGCGCCGCGGCAAACCGCCGAAGGCCGGCCATACGCGGCCGAAACCCGACGCGCGGCCGCCGGCGAAGGACCGCGCAGGCCCCCGGCAGGCGCAGGAGATGGATCTGGGCAAGGCCTATGCGATCCGTGCGCAGAAGGAGAAGGAAGAGCGCATCGAAGCCGAGCGCATCCGGCAGGAAGAAGCGCGCATCCGTCGCGAGGCCCGGGCCAAACTCGTCGAGTTCCTGAAAGACAAGCCTCTCAACGTCGCCGATGCCGAGATCGCCCGGCACTTCCCTTATGGCGGCAAGATCAAGCGCATCCATGTCACGCCCGAACAGCTGATCGCATTGAACGCCGGTGAACTGGGCGTGGTGCAGGACAAGGGCCGCTACATGCTGGTGACGGCGGCGGTGCTGGCCGAAGCGGAAGCAATCTTCCCCGATGCGGTGGCCCTGAAGGTCGATCCGAACGCATCGCCTGCGGACGATCCGTACAGCGACCCGCAGTATCAGGTGCCCGACGACCTGGTCTGGTGAACGGGGCGGCGCGGTCCTAGGCCGACACGCTGTCGAACAGTTCGGACAGCGAGTCGACGAACTCGCGCAACGACGAGCGCCCGGGTTCGCGGATCAGCACGTAAGCCGTATGCGGATGCCGGGTGGCGAAGATGTCGTGCGGCGTGACGTTCTTGTGGTTGATGCCCGCGACGAATTCTATGCCGGCCTTTGCGTAGCAATGCTGCACCATGGCCGAGCAATAGAGGCCGCCTTCGCTCTCGAACAGGTTGCGGCGCCGGCGCAGGTTGGGCTGGCGCATCGCCAGCAGGCTGCCCAGCAATTCCCTCAGCGAGTAATGCGACAGGCCGGCCAGCAGATCGAGGCCCTCGGTCAGGACGGCGGCCGTCTGCGCATCGTCCAGGCCGAAATCCAGGATGGCCAGATTCGGCGTGGTTTCCTCATCGTGGTAGCGATCGATGCGGTTTTCCTGCACGCCCAGGCGCATCTGCTTGTGGCGGAAGTCCAGGTCCGATTCCAGCACCCAATGACGGCCATCGATACGCCGGCCGTTGCAGATGAAAGCATGCGAGAAGGGGCTGCGATGCCCCTCGGCGGTGAGATAGTGCTGCAGCTTGCGGATCGACTTGTTGATCATGTCCACGCCGCCGGACAGTCCAACCCGGCCAGGCAGGGCGTATCGTTCGAGGAACTCGGCATTGCCGATGCCTTCGACCACGACGACGCGCGAGGGCGGCGGATCGCTCAAGGGAGTGCCATCGACGGCGACGCGATCGGAATTCATTCGGGATCGTAGTCCAGGTTGGCCGCAAGCCAACGCTCCGCCTCGGCCTGGGTCATGCCCTTGCGTTGCGCATAGTCGGCGACCTGCTCGCGCGAAAGACGACCGACAACGAAATACTGGCTGCCCGGATGGGAGAAGTACAGTCCGCTCACCGCCGACGCCGGATGCATGGCGAAACTCTCGGTCAGTCGCAGTCCGATGTTCCGTTCCGCCTCCAGCAGCCGGAAGATCGTCGCCTTTTCCGTGTGATCGGGGCAGGCGGGGTAACCCGGCGCCGGGCGGATACCGCGGTAGCGCTCGCGGATCAGATGCTCGTTGTCCAGCGACTCCTCCGGCGCGTAGGCCCACAGGCGCGTGCGTACTTCGCGATGCAGCCACTCGGCGCAGGCTTCGGCGAAACGGTCGGCCAGTGCCTTGAGCAGGATGGCGTTGTAATCGTCGTGTCCGGCCTCGAAGCGCGCGACATGCGCATCGATGCCGGTGCCGGCGTTGACGGCGAAGGCGCCGACGAAATCCTGCCGGTCCGAGCCGGCCGGCGCGATGAAATCGGCCAGGCAGAAGTTGGCGCGATCATCGGGCTTGTCCGCTTGCTGGCGCAGACAATGCAGCACGGTTGCGGGATGGTGCGGGTCGCGCAGGCGGATGTCGTCGCCATCGGAATTCGCCGGCCATAGGCCGGCGACGGCCTTCGCGGTCAGCCAGCGTTCGGCGACGATGCGATCGAGCATCGCGTTGGCATCCTTGAACAGTTCGCGTGCCTGCGCGCCGACGATGGCGTCGTCGAGGATGTCCGGATAACGTCCGGACAACTCCCAGGTCTGGAAGAACGGCGTCCAGTCGAACAATTCGCGCAGCGTCGCCAGCGGTACGTCGTCGAAGACGGTGACGCCGGGCTGCGCAGGCACCGGCGGCGTATATGCCGCCCAGCCGCCATCGAAACGTTTTTCGCGCGAGCGCGCCAGCGAGAGCAGGGGCTTGGCGTCGCCACGATTGCTGTGCCGGCGTCGGACTTCGGCGTAGTCAGCCTGCACCTGGGCAACCAGCGGGGCGCGCAGGTCCGCGCTGACCAGCGAGGTCGCCACGCCGACGGCGCGACTGGCATCCTTCACCCAGACGACGGGTTCGGCGTAATGCGGCGCGATCTTCAGCGCGGTGTGCGCACGCGAGGTCGTCGCGCCGCCGATCAGCAGCGGTTTGTCGAAACCCTGGCGGCCCATCTCGCGCGCCAGGTGCGACATCTCCTCCAACGAGGGAGTGATCAGGCCGGACAGGCCGATCATGTCCACGTTCTCGGCGCGGGCGCGATCGAGGATGACCTGTGCCGGCACCATGACGCCGAGATCGATGACCTCGAAGTTGTTGCAGGCCAGCACGACGCCGACGATGTTCTTGCCGATGTCGTGCACGTCGCCCTTGACCGTG
>CAYWHO010000023.1:0-16469 GCA_964458195.1 uncultured Arenimonas sp. | reverse complement strand
CTGCGCATCGCCCAGTTCGGCGAAGACCGCTACCTCGGCGAGTGCACGAAGGCATTCCAGCCCGACATCGGCTCGCACGCGTTGAAACTCGCGGTGCGGGCGCGCCTGCAGGCGCAACTGGTCGCGGCGATCAATACGCTGAAGGCGAAAGGCGCATCGCGCCTGCTGATCGACCTGAGCGGCAACGGCGGCGGCACCGAATGGGTTTCGGAGGCGATCGCGCTGATGACCGACAAGCCGATGTCGCGACAGAATGCGCGGCTGATCGACGCGCGCTGCGACCGCAGCGGCATCTGGCGCGGCGAGACGCCGCCCTGCCCCGTACTGGAACCGGCGGGCGCACGCGCCACGTTGCAGGGCAAGGGTCCCTGGACCGGCCCGCTGCTGATCCTCGCCGACAGGAACACGGGCTCGGCATCGGAGGATTTCGTCGCATGGCTGCAGCAGAACGGCATCGCGACGGTGATCGGGGAGCGCACGGCGGGCGCCGGTTGCGGCTACGTCAACGGCGGCACGCGCACGCAATTCAGGGCCAGCCCCTTCGACGCGATGATGCCGAACTGCGCGCGTTACCTCGACAACGGACGCAATGAGATCGAAGGACTCGACCCCGACATTCCGATCCCGATGCACATCGAGGATGCGCAGCAGCAAGCCGGTGCGCTGGCGAGCGCGCTGGAGAAAGCCCGCCGCTAGCCGACGATCAGTCCTCGCGCGCGGACAAGGCTTCGGACAATCGCTCCACGCCGATGACTTCCATCTCGCCGACGCGCCCTTTCTTGGGCGCGTTGGCTTTCGGGACGATGGCGCGACGGAAACCATGCGTCGCCGCTTCTTTCAATCGCTCCTCGCCGTTCGGCACCGGGCGGATTTCTCCGGACAGGCCCACTTCGCCGAAAGCCACGGTCTTGTCCGGCAAGGGTCGGTCGCGCAACGAACTCAATACCGCCAGCAGCACGGGAAGGTCGGCCGCGGTTTCCTGTACGCGAATGCCGCCGACCACATTCACGAACACGTCCTGGTCGTAAACGCCGACGCCGCCGTGGCGATGCAACACGGCGAGCAGCATCGCCAGGCGATTCTGTTCCAGACCCAGGGTCACGCGACGCGGGTTCGCCAGCGGGCTCTGGTCCACCAGGGCCTGCACTTCGACCAGCAGCGGTCGCGTGCCTTCGCGCGTGACCATCACCGCACTGCCCGGCGTCGGGCCGTTCGCACCGGACAGGAAGATCGCCGAAGGATTCGGCACTTCCTTCAGGCCCTTGTCCGACATCGCGAACACCCCGAGCTCGTTCACCGCACCGAAGCGGTTCTTGAAGGCGCGCAGCACGCGGAAGCGGCTGCCGGCTTCGCCTTCGAAATACAGCACGGCATCGACCATGTGCTCGAGCACGCGCGGGCCGGCGATGCCGCCTTCCTTGGTCACGTGCCCCACCAGGAATACCGATGTCCCGGTTTCCTTCGCGTAACGCACCAGCCGTGCCGCGCTCTCGCGCACCTGGCTGACCGAACCCGGCGCCGCCGTCAGCAGTTCCGACCACAGGGTCTGGATCGAATCAGCCACGATCAATTTCGGTTTCGCCTGCGCCGCCTGCGCCAGGATCTTTTCCACGCCGGTTTCCGCCAACGCCTGCACGCCTTCGACATCCAGACCGAGGCGCGTCGCGCGTCCGGCGACCTGTGCCAGGCTTTCCTCGCCGGTGACGTAGAGCGCCGGCAAGCGCCGACCCATCGCGGCGAGAGCCTGCAGCAGCAGGGTGGACTTGCCGATGCCGGGGTCGCCGCCGACCAGGACCACGGAACCTTCCACCAGTCCGCCGCCCAGCACGCGATCGAGTTCGCCGATACCGGTGCCGACGCGCACCTCTTCCGCCTGTCCGACCTGCTTCAGGTCGACGATGCGCGCAGCGTCCACGCGTCCAGCGTAGCCCGTGGCACGCGCGTTCGTCTTGGCGGCGTTGGCCGGTTCGACGACGATTTCCGACAGGGTATTCCAGGCGCCGCATTCGCCGCACTGCCCCTGCCACTTGTTGTGGTCGGCACCGCATTCGGAACAAACGTAGGCTGTCTTCGCCTTGGCCATTCAAGCGTCTCCGTCTTCTTGCCTTGGTCCGGGCCGATGATCGTCGCCCCGCCGCGCAGGAATTGAGACCGGAATCGGCCGCATCAGGCCCTCAGCCGTTTGACGAATTCTTCCGAAGACATCGGCCGGCCGAGCCAGAAACCCTGGCCCTGGTCGCAGCCCCGTTCGCGCAGCAATGCGTGCTGGCCTTCGCTCTCGATGCCTTCGGCCACGACGGTGATGCCGAGCGAGTGCGCCATCGCGATGATGGCCGTCGTCAGGGCGAGGTCGTCCGGATCGCGGATGACGTCGGCGACGAAGCTCCGGTCGATCTTCACGCCGTCCACCGGCACGCGACGCAGGTGGCTGAGGCCGGAGAAGCCGGTGCCAAAATCGTCGAGCCAGACTTTCACGCCGGTCGCGCGCACGCGCGACAGCAAGGCGCTGGCTTGCAATTCATCGCCGAGCACCGCGGTTTCGGTCAGTTCCAGATGCAGTTGCGCCGGCGAGAGGCCCGAGCTGCGCAAGGCATGACCGACGACGTCGGGCAACTCGCCGCTGCGCAACTGGCGCGGCGAGATATTCACGGAAACGAAGGGCTTGTCGCCATTGTCGGACCATGCCGACGCGTCGCGGCAGGCCTGCTCGAGCACGAAACGACCGAGCATTTCGATCAGGCCGCTCTGTTCGGCCACTTCGATGAAGACCGAGGGCGGCACCATCCCGAGCCGCGGATGCTGCCAACGCAGCAGCGCTTCGGCGCCGGTGATGCGATCGTCGGCCAGATGGTAGAGCGGCTGGTAGGCGACGCTGAGCTCGCCGCGATCGATGGCGCCGCGCAGATCCTGTTCCAGTTGCACCCGGCGCTCCACCGCCTGGTCCATCGCCCTGCTGTAGAAGCGATAACAGTTCTTGCCGGCGACCTTGGCCTGGTACATGGCGATGTCGGCGTTCTTCAGCAACTGGCCGGCATGATTGGCATCGAACGGAAACAGGGTGATGCCGACGGACGCACCGAGGAACACCTGCTTGCCCTGCAGCAACAGCGGGCGTTCGATTTCCTCGATCAAGGCTTCGGCCAGCTTCGCCGACGCCGCGCGGATATCGTCGGCCTTGTACAGCACGATGAACTCATCGCCGCCGAAGCGGGCGATGTCGGCGGCCTGCGCGCCGAAGCGCTCGAGCGTCAGGCGCACGCGCACCGAAAGTTGGCTCAGCACTTCGTCGCCGGCTTCGTGGCCCAGCGTATCGTTCACGCGCTTGAAATCGTCGAGGTCGACGAACAACAGGGCGAGCTCGCCGCTGCTCGCCTGCAAGGTCAGCAGTCGGTCGTCCAGGGTTTCGCGGAACGCCAGGCGGTTGGCCAGGCCGGTGAGCGGATCGGTATAGGCCAGGCGACGGATCTCGCGATCGTGCCGAACCATGCCGGCGTTCATGCGCTTGAAGGCGCGCGCCAGCTCGCCGATCTCGTCCTCGCGCGTTTCGTCCAGCGCCGCCGGCAGGTCCATGCCCGGCCCGCGTTCGCCCATGGCCTGCGCCAGGGTGCGTATCGGCGACAGGATGCGCCATTCGAGCGCGAGCACGGCGACGCCGCCGAGCACGATCAAACCGAGCAACAGGCCGAGCAGCCAGCGATAGTGCTCTTCGCTGGCCTCGCGCAGGCGCGAATTGATCGGCTGCAGGATGGCGATCTCCGCCGGGCCCGGGCGATGGCTGACCATGCCCACGCGCACGCCGCCGATGCGTTCGGCGCCAGCGAGCACCGGCGCCGAAGCGTCGAGCAACTTGTCGGTCCATTGCAGCTTCAGGCCGCTGGAAGCGAGCACCGCATCGGCGAGGGGGTCCACCATCGGCTGGCCGACATGGCTGCCGTCGCCGCCGTCGTCGACGATGCGGCCGCGCCGGTCGTAAACGATCACGTAGGCCACGTCGGGCTGATGCAAGGTGGCGCGCACGATCGGCGCGATGCGTTCGCGGTCCGCGTTCGCCAGCGGCGCGGAAACGTTGCGCGCGAACTGCTGCGCGAGCTGTTCGCCGCGGCGCTGCAGGCTGTCGCGCGCCAGCGCGCTAACGGCCTCGTTCGACAACGTCAGCACTTCGCGATGGGTCGTTTCCTCGCCGCTGGAAAAAACGGCCACGACGCCGAGCACGGCAAGCAACACCACGGCGAGAGTGGCCAGCAACTGCCCACGCAGCCCGAGACGCATCTTCATGGGCAATACGGATTCCGCCGCATCGTGGTGGGTATTCCGGGGGAGACGAACGGCAAGCCTAACCGAAGCGCCCGGCGCACGCACCGGTACGGTCGCCTCAGGAATCGGCCGGCTTGCGCAGCAATCGCTGGGTATCGGAAAAGATCCCGCGCAGGATGCGCAGTTCGCGCGGATCGGGACGGGCACGCTGGAACAGGCGCCGCAAACGCTGCAGCACGATATCCGGCGTCTTGCCCTTGTGGAAATCGATCTCGCGCAGCAATTCGGCGAGGTGGGCGAAAAAGGCCTCGAGCTGCTCGTGCGAAGCCGGCAGTTCGTCCGCCAGGGCCACGGGCATCGGTCCTGCCGGCGCCCGCTCGAGCGCCGCCACGCGCAATTCGTAGGCCAGCACCTGCACGGCCGCGGCGAGGTTCAGCGAACTGTAGTCGGGATTCGCGGGAATGCTCACCGAGGCATGGCAGAGCTGCAGTTCCTCGTTCTCCAGGCCGGTGCGCTCGCGCCCGAAGACCAGGGCCACCTGCCCACTCGCCTGTTCCGCGACCAGCCGCGCGGCGGCCTCGCGCGGACTGAATTCGGGGATGGGAACGGTACGTCGACGCGCCGTCGTCGCGACGACGAGGCTGCAGTCGGCCAGCGCATCCTCAAGGCGTTCGTGCACTTCGGCGCGGTCGAGCAGGTCGGCCGCTCCGGCCGCCAGGGCCACGGCTTCCGGGTGCGGAAAGCGCTGCGGCGCCACCAGGACCAGGCGCGTGAGGCCCATCGTCTTCATGGCGCGGGCGGCCGAACCGATGTTGCCGGGATGCTGCGTGCCCACGAGGACGATGCGGAGATGGTCGTGCATGCGGCCATTTTACCCGCGTCGCGGGCGATCGAGCCCGGGCTCGATGGCCGCTCTGCTATCATGGCGCCCGCTCGGGCCCCGACCCGGCACGGTTCTTCATCCAACTCAGCGCAAACGGACTCTCGACCCCGGGACGGGCACCATGCAGAAACCTGTCGTCAATGTCATGGTCAAGGCGGCCCGCCAGGCGGGCTCCGTGATCCTGCGGCACATCAGCAAGCTCGACAGCCTCAGCGTCGTCGAAAAGAGCCGCCAGGACTACGCCAGCGAAGTCGATGCCGCCGCCGAGAAGGAGATCATCAAGGAATTGCGCCGGGCCTATCCCGATGCCGCCATCCTGGCCGAAGAATCCGGTGCGATGGGCAAGGGTCGGCAGACCTTCGTCGTCGATCCGCTGGACGGCACCTCCAACTACCTGCGCGGCTTCCCGCATTTCTGCGTCTCGATCGCACTGGTCGAGAACGGCGAACCGACCGACGGCGTGATCTACGATCCGCTGCGCAACGAACTGTTCACTGCCAGCAAAGGCGCCGGCGCTCTGCTCAACGACAAGAAGCTGCGCATCGGCGAACGCAAGGAGCTGACCAACAGCCTGTTGATCACCGGCTTCCCCCCGCGCGAACGCGCCCGTCTCGCCCCGCATCTCGATGCCATCCGCGCGCTGATGACCGAGCACCAGGCCGAGGACGTGCGCCGCACCGGTTCGGCCGCGCTCGACCTCGCCTACGTCGCCTGCGGTCGCGCCGATGCCTATTTCGAAGCGGGCGTGAAGGCCTGGGACATCGCCGCCGGCATGCTGCTGGTGCGCGAGGCCGGCGGTCGCGTCTGCGACTTCCGCGGCCGCGGCGAGAAGCTGCTCGATGCCGGCCAGGTCGTCGCCGGCAACCTGAAGATCTGCGACGCGCTGCAGAAGGCGATCGTGCAATCGGGTTACGCCTCCGCTTTCGACTGACGCGATCGCCAAACCCGCAACGAAAAAGCCGCGCTTTCGCGCGGCTTTTCGATTCGGCGACGAAAAGGATCAGGGTCGCCGTTCGAGCTCCGCATCGACCTTGGCCTTCGGCAGCAGGTCCTGCTTCGACACGCCCAGCAGCATCAGCAACGGGCAGGCCACGAAGATCGAGGACAGGGTGCCGATCACGATGCCGATGATCTGCGATTCGGCCATGCCCTTGAGCGAGCTGCCGCCGTAGATGTACAGGGCCACCACCGTCAACAAGGCCACGAAGGACGTGATGATCGTGCGCGAAAGGGTCTGGTTCACCGAGCGGTTGAGCACTTCCGCCGCCGACAGCTTGTGCAGGTTGCGGAAATTCTCGCGCACGCGGTCGAAGACCACGATGGTGTCGTTGATCGAATAACCCATCACCGACAACACGCCGGCGAGCACGGCCAGGTCGAATTCGTGGCCGGTGACGGCGAACCAGCCCGAGACCAGCAGCACGTCGTGCAAGGTGGCGATGATGGCCGCGACGGCGAACTTCCATTCGAAGCGCGCCCAGACGTAGAACAGGAAGCCCAGCACCACGAAGACGCCGGCGTAGATGCCGTTCTCGGCCAGTTCCTTGCCGATCTGCGGGCCGACATAGCCGCTGTACATGATGCGGCCGGGATTGTCGCTGCTGCTGAGCGTGGCGAGGATGCGCTGCGCCGCGGCGGCGGAGTCGTCGCTGTCCTGCCCCGCTTCGGGGCGGATGCGCACGGCGATCTCGTTGCCGCTGCCGAAGGTCTGCACCGTGACGCCTTCGAAACCGGCAGCGGTGAGCTTGCCGCGCGCCGCTTCCACGTCCACCTGCTTCTCGAAGCGAAGTTCGGCCGAGGTGCCGCCGGTGAAGTCGAGGGCGTAGTTGAAGCCCTTGAGCGCGAGCGCGCCGATGGCGGCGAACATGATGAGCGCCGCCAGACCCAGGGAGATCGAGCGCAGGCGCATGAAATTGAAATTGCTGTCGTGCGGGAAAAGTTCCACGTCTACGGCTCCGGACGAATCAGATCGAGATCTTGGCCAGCTTGCGCTGCCGGCCGTAGATCAGGGTGGCGAAGCCGCGGGACACCGACACGGCGGTGTACATCGAGGTCAGGATGCCGATGATGAGGGTGATGCCGAAGCCACGGATCGGGCCGGAGCCGAACACCGCCATCGCGACGCCGCCCAGCAGGGCGGTGACGTTGGCGTCGGCGATCGTGCCGGAGGCCTTGTCGTAGCCGGCGGCGATGCTCGCCAGCGGCGAATTGCCGGCGCGCAACTCCTCTCTTATTCGTTCGTTGATCAGCACGTTGGCGTCCACCGACATGCCCACCGTCAAGGCGATGCCGGCGAAACCCGGCAGGGTCAGGGTGGCGCCGAGCAAGGACATCACCGCCACCACCAGCAGCAGGTTCAGTATCAGCGCGATATTGGTGACGATGCCGAACATCTTGTAGTAGATGACGAAGAACACCATCACGAAACCGAACGAGTACAGCACGGCCTGCACGCCGCGGCGGATGTTCTCGGCGCCGAGGGTCGGGCCGATGACGCGCTGTTCGACGATGTCGACCGGCGCGGCCAGGGCGCCCGCCTTCAGCTGCTTGGCCAGGTTGGTGGCCTCTTCCTGCGACAGGCCGGTGGTCTGGAAGTCCTTGCCGAACACGCCCTGGATGGTCGAGGCGCTGATCACGCGCTCGGTGATCTGGGTCGTGCGCTTCTTCGTGCCGTCCGGCTGCTCTTCGGTGAACGATGTGCGCTCGATGTAGACGATGCCCATGCGCTTGCCCACGTTGTCGAGCGTGTGCTTGAACATGCGGTTGCCGCCGGCGTTGTTGAGCTTGATGCTCACGCTCGGTTCGCCGGTCTGCGGATCGCGCTGCGGCGTGGCGTCGACCAGCTCGTCGCCGGAGACCAGCAGGCGCTTGGACAACATGATCGGCGTGCCGTAAACGCTGTCGTTGTAGACGCGGGCGTCCGGCGGCACGGTGCCGTCGCGCTGCGCCTCGGCGGCGTTGCCCTCGACCACCGCGCGGAATTCCAGCGTGGCGGTGCCGCCGAGCATGTCGCGCGCCTTGGTCATGTCCTGCACGCCGGGCAGTTCGACCACGATGCGGTTGCTGCCCTGGCGCTGGATGATCGGCTCGGCCACGCCCAGGTTGTTGATGCGGTTGCGCAGCACGATGACGTTCTGCTCGATCGCCTTGGTGGCGATTTCCTGCACGCGCTGGGCCGACAAGGTACCGCGCAGCAGTTTCGGATCGGCATCCACCGTGGCGAAGCTCAGCTCCGGCACCTGGGTGCTCAGCAGCGAGAACGCCTTGTTGCGGTCGGCGGCATTGCTGAGCAGCACGCGCACGCCCTGCGCATCGCGGCTGACGTCGCTGTAGCGGATGTCCTTTTCGCGCAGCGTCCCGCGGATGTTCTCGACGAAGGAGTTCTCGGCTTTCTCGCGCGCCGCCTTCTGGTCGACCTCCATCAGGAAGTGCACGCCGCCCTGCAGGTCGAGACCGAGGCTCATCGGCTCGGCGCTGATCGAACGCAGCCAGGCCGGCACGGTCGAGGCCAGGTTCATCGCCACCGAATGGGTCTTGTTGAGCTCGTCGTTGAGCTCGGTCGCGGCCTCGGTCTGACGGTCGTTGTCGAGGAGGCGGACGATGACGCTCTTGTCCTCGATCGCGACCGCCTTGTAGGGGATGTTCTTCGCCTTGAGCATGCCTTCCACCCGGGCCACCAGCGCTTCGTCGGGCGCGGCGCCCTTCTGCGGCGTCACCTGGACCGCCGGATCGGACGGGTACAGGTTGGGCATGGCGTAGATGGCGCTGGCCAGCAGCACCAGGAACATGACGACGAATTTCCAGCGGGCGAATTCAAGCATGGCGAAAACCGCTTAGGCCGAAGCCGAGACTGTTACGGGTGGGGACGACTCAGGCCGACTTCAACGTGCCCTTGGGCAGCACGGCGGCGATCGCGCCTTTCTGCAGCTTGACGACGACGCCATTGGCGATCTCGACGCCGATGAAGTTCTCGCCGATCTCCTCGACGCGACCGGCGATTCCGCCGTTGGTGATGACTTCGTCGCCCTTGGCGAGCTTGGACAGCATTTCGCGATGCTGCTTCTGGCGGCGCATCTGCGGCCAGATCATCAGGAAGAACATGCCGGCCATGACGATGGCGAAGAACAGGAAGCTCGGCATAGGGCTGGCGGCACCCGGAGCGGCGCTCTGGGCGGCGGCGGGGGAAATCAGAAAATCGAGCAGGGACATGGACTTGCGTATCCGTCGAATGAGTCAAAGCGGGCGATTATGCCACAGGCGGGTCCGGCCGGGCCGAACCACGCCCCATCAGACGGATTCCGGCGAAAAAGGTTCGCCGGCCGCTGCGCGGCTCAGGGCTCGCCCCGAGCGCGGTCGGCGTAGAAGCCGGCGCGGAACTCGGCGAAACGCCCGGCCTCGATCGCGGCCCGGATGTCCCGCATCAGGCGTTGGTAATGGTGCAGGTTGTGGATCGTCGCCAGCATGGAGGCCAGGATTTCGTTGCAGCGGTCCAGGTGGCGCAGGTAGGCGCGGGTGAACCCGTTGGCGCAGGCGTGGCATTCGCAGCCCGGCTCGATCGGTCGCAGGTCCTTCTCGTATCGCGCATTGCGGATGCGCACCTGGCCGAAGCGGGTGAAGTAGTGGCCGTTGCGCGCGTTGCGGGTGGGCATCACGCAATCGAACATGTCGATGCCGCGCGCGACCGCCTCGACGATGTCCTCGGGCTTGCCTACGCCCATCAGGTAGCGCGGCTTGTCCTCGGGCAGTTGCGGACAGATCGCTTCCAGCGTGGCTTCGCGTTCGGCGGCGGGCTCGCCCACCGCCAGGCCACCGACGGCATAACCGTCGAAACCGATCGCCTTCAGCCCTTCGGCCGAACGCGTTCGCAGCGCCGGATAGGTGCCGCCCTGCACGATGCCGAACAGGGCGGCATCGTTGCCTTCGTGCGCGGCTTTCGAGCGCGCCGCCCAGCGCAGCGACAGTTCCATCGAATCGCGCGCCTGCTTTTCCGTCGCTGGATAGGGCGTGCACTCGTCGAAGATCATCACGATGTCCGAGCCCAGCACACGCTGGATGTTCATGCTCTCCTCGGGCCCGATAAACACCTTCGAGCCGTCCACCGGCGACGCGAAGGTCACTCCCTGTTCGGTGATCTTGCGGCGCTTGGCCAGGGACCAGACCTGGAAACCGCCGGAATCGGTCAGGATCGGCCGCTGCCAGCCGGTGAAACGATGCAGGCCTTCGTGCGCGGCGATGACGTCCAGGCCCGGACGCAGGTACAGATGGAAGGTATTGCCGAGGATGATCTCGGCGCCGATCGCTTCGATGTCGACCGGCTTCATCGCCTTCACCGAACCATAGGTCCCGACCGGCATGAAGGCCGGCGTTTCCACCGTGCCGCGCGGGAAATGCAGGCGTCCGCGTCGAGCGACGCCGTCCTGGCCCAGTCTTTCGAACCGCATCCGGCTCATGGCGTCGCCTCCGGGTAGAGCAGCATCGCATCGCCGTAGGAGAAGAAGCGATAACGTTCGCGCACGGCATGCGCGTAGGCCGCCAGGATGCGCTCGCGACCGGCGAAGGCCGAAACCAGCATCAGCAAGGTGCTTTCGGGCAGATGGAAGTTGGTCACCATCGCATCGACCGAGCGGATGCGGTAACCCGGGAAGATGAAGATCTGCGTGTCGCCGGCGAAGGGTTTCGGCACGCCGTCCTGCATCGCCGTCTCCAGCGCGCGCACCACGGTCGTGCCGACGGCGATCACGCGCCCGCCTTCGGCGCGCGTGCGGGCGATCTTCCCGCACAGTTCGGCGCCGACGTTCAGCCACTCGCGGTGCATCACATGCTCGCCGATCGACTCGGCGCGCATCGGCTGGAAGGTGCCCGCGCCGACGTGCAGGGTGACGTGGCCGAACTCCACGCCCCTGGCGCGCAACGCCGACAACAGCGCCTCGTCGAAGTGCAAGCCCGCCGTCGGCGCCGCCACGGCGCCGGTGTGGCGGGCGAACACGGTCTGGTAGCGTTCGTCGTCGCCGATGTCGGCTTCGCGCGAAATGTACGGCGGCAGCGGCATGCGACCCGCGCGCAACAATACTTTCTCCAGCGGTTCTTCGGTTTCGAAACGCAGCAGGTAGAACTCGCCCTCGCGTCCGAGCACGGTGATCGGCGTTCCTTCGTCGAGCTCGATGCGCGAACCCGCCTTCGGCGACTTGCTGGCGCCGATCTGGGCCCTCGCCTCGTGCGCGCCGGCGATGCGCTCGAGCAGGATCTCGACCCGCCCGCCGCTCTCCTTCTTGCCGAACAACCGGGCGGGAATGACGCGCGTGTCGTTGAAGACCAGCAGGTCGCCGGCGCGCAGGAACTCCGGCAGGTCGCGCACGCCGCGATCGGCGAAGGCCGCCGGCGCCGGCGGCACCACCAGCATGCGGCTGGCCGATCGTTCGGGCAGCGGCGCCTGGGCAACGAGCTCCGGCGGCAATTCGAAATGGAAGTCGGACTTCTTCAATGCTGCGACATCGTCGGGGCGGGACCCGGGGCGCGCATTATCCGGCCTGATGGCGGGGGCGACAAACCCCGTGCCGAGCGAAGGCTACAGCAGGCCTTTCGATCGCGCCGTGCGATAGGCCTCGATGCGATTGGCGGCGCCGAGCTTGCCGATGGCTTCGGAAAGATAGTTGCGCACCGTGCCTTGCGAGAGGTTCAGGCGCTCGGCGATCTCGGCGCTCTTGACGCCCTCGCCAGCCAGCCGGAGCACCTGGCGCTCGCGTTCGGTCAGCGGATCGTCCTCGCCCCAGGCCGCCACCGCGAGCTGCGGATCGATGGCGCGCCCACCGGCATGCACCTGGCGCAGGGCCGCCGCCAACTGTTCGGAAGGCGCATCCTTCAACAGATAACCGCGCACGCCGAGATCGAGCGCGCGGCGCAGGTAACCAGCGCGCGCGAACGTGGTCAGGATGACCACACGGGTCGCCAGCCCGGCATCCCTCACGCGCTGCGCCAATTCGAGCCCGGTCAGCCACGGCATCTCGATATCGGTGACCAGCAGATCGGGGGCCTGCGCCTGCACCGCCTTCCAGGCCGCTTCGCCATCGCCCGCTTCGGCGACGACATCGAAACCGCCGTCTATTCGCAGCAGCGCAGCCAACGCGCCGCGCACCATCGCCTGGTCTTCGGCGAGTACGATGCGGATCATGCCGATTCCCCGATGGGTGCCGCGATGCTCAGGCGCGTGCCCCCGCCCGAAGGACTGTCGATCTCGATCGAACCGCCGATCGCGGCGATGCGCTCGCGCATGCCCTGCAACCCGTTGCCCTGCCGTTCGATGCCGCCGCGGCCGTCGTCGGCGATCGTCAGTACGACGCGATCGTCGCGCCGCTGCAACTCGACTTCGACCCGATGCGCCGATGCATGGCGCAGGACGTTGGTGACCGCTTCGCGCAACGCCATCGCCAAGGCCTGTTCGAGCTTGCCGTCGAGCTCGACCGGCGCCAGCCGATGATCGAAGCGCACGTCGGCCGACAGCAGGGCCAGGCGTGCTGCCGCGACCTCGGCTTCGAATTCCGCCGCCCGCGTACCGGCGACGGCGTCGCGCACCTGGGCCAGCGCCTGGCGCGCCACCGCTTCGACCTCGCGGATCTGTTCGCGCGCGGCGGCCGGATCGCGGTCGAGCAGCTTGCCGGCGAGCTCGCTCTTCAGCGCCACCACCGACAGCGTATGGCCGAGCAGATCGTGCAGATCGCGGCCGATGCGTTCGCGTTCGGCCACGGTCGCCAGGCGCCGGACTTCGTCCTGGGTCAGGCGCAACTCGGCGTTGCGACGTTCGCGCGAACGCGAAAACAGGATGCCGGCCACGACCATCGTGCCGATCACCAGGGTGATCGCCAACGTGCCCAGGGCGAACTCCGGCGGCCAGCTCAGCAGTAGCGAGGTTTCGCCGAACATGAGGGCGAGGTAGGCGCAGGACGCCAGGATCGCCGTGCGGGCCGACAGGGCCGACGCCGTCATCGCCATCGCGTAGATCAGGAAGGTGTTGCCGCCCGGGTTGAACGGCAACAGCGCGTAACAGATCGACGCGACGAACAGGGACAGCCAGAGATTGCGCCCGTCGTTCCAGCGATAGGAGAGGAAGTACGCCGGCAGGAAGGCCGCAATCGCGATCGCCGTGGCGACGACGGCCGACGCCGGCGTCCGCGACGAGAACAGCAGGGGCAGGCACGGAAACAGCAGGTAGCTCAGGCCGAACCACGGCGTCGCATGCAGGTCGTGCGCATCGCGCGCGCCGGGGCCGCTGGTCTTTTCCCGTTCGGTTGCCATGCGCGAACCTTAGCCCATCCGATCCGGATTGGCGCGCCTCAGTGCGCGCGCAACCTTCTGGCGGCGAAGAACAGCAGCACGACCGTCGTTGCCAGCAGCACGCCGAAATGCTGCAGGTAGTCCACGCCCTGCGCCTGCCCGACCTCGCCCAGCGCGATGCGGCTCAAATGCCAGGCCGGCCACAAGACGGCGAGCTTCTGCACGATCTGCGGGAAGATCATCAAAGGCATCCACAGCCCCGACAGGATCGACATCGGCAGGTACACGAGGTTGACGACGGCCGCCGCCGACTGTCCCTTCACCAGCGTGCCGATCAGCAGGCCGAGCGCGCAGAACGGCAGGGTGCCGACCAGCAGCGAACCGGTGAGCTTCAGCCAGGTCAGCGGCGAAATCTGCACGCCGCCGAAACCGATCGCGGCCGTACTCAACAGCAGGACGATGACCAGGGCGAACACCTGGCTCATCGCCAGCTTGGCGAAGAAATACGCTCCGGTCGGCATCGGCGAAACGCGCTTGAGTTCCAGCCAACCCTGTTGCCGCTCGATCGCGAGTCCGACGCCGAAGCCGAACAGGGCCGGGCCGATCACGCCGAAAACGCCGTAGGTCGCGAGCAGATAGGTCGCCTTGTCCAGATCGCCCCAACGCCCCGGCAACACGATGCCGAACATCACGTAGAACACCAGCGGGAAGGCCAGCGAGGGCACGACGAAACTCGGCGTGCGCCACAAGCGCAGCAATTCGGCGGCTGCCTCGGCCAGGTAGATGCGCAGCATCGACGGCGCGCGCAAATCGGGGACGGGATGATGCGTCTTGCTATTCATGCGGCTTTCTCCTCACTCTCGTTCGTGCCGGTCAGCGACAGGAAAGCGTCCTCCAGGTTCAGGGCCCGCACGTCGATCTCGCTCAGTTGCGGGTCCTGCACGATCCAGCGGCGCAGCAGGGCGTCGGCATCGTCGCTGAGCACTTCCAGCCGGCCTTCGGAAAGGCTGGCCTGGCGGACCTCCGGCCAGGTCGCAAGCAGCGCGGGGTCGAGCGAACTGCGGGCGCGCACGCGCTTGCCCGAAGCGCGCGACTTGATCTGTTCCGGCGTGCCTTCCGCGAGCTTGCGACCGCCCGCTACCAGCACGATGCGGTCGGCCAGCGCATCGGCTTCCTCGAGGTAGTGCGTGGTCAATACGATGCCCGTGCCCTGCCCGCGCAAGCGGCGCAGCACCGACCAGAAAGCGCGGCGCGATTCGACGTCGAGCCCGACGGTCGGTTCGTCGACGAACAGCAGGGCGGGATTGCCGCAGATGGCCAGCGCGAACTGCACGCGGCGCTGCTGGCCGCCGGACAATGCGTTGTAAGGACGCTTGGCGAGATCGGACAGCCCCGCGAGTTCCAGCGTTTCGGCGACCGGGCGCGGACTCGGGTAGTAGGTCGAGAACAGGCGCACGTGCTCTGCGACGCGCAGGTTTTCCGGCAGGCCGCCCTCCTGCAGCATCACGCCCAGGCCGCGACGGATGGCCGCGTCACGGGGATCGCCGCCGAACACCCGTACCTCGCCCTCGTCCGGCGCCAACCGACCGGTCAGCAGGCCGAGGGTCGTGGTCTTGCCCGCGCCGTTGGCGCCGAGCAAGGCCAGCACTTCGCCGGAACGGATGTCCAGGTCCATGCCGCTGAGCGCGCGCAGCTTGCCGTAGGACTTGCTGGCGCCGCGCAAACGGGCCAGGGTTTCGCCGCTGGCAGGGTCCGGAACTTGAGGGTTGTTCGGGTGGGTCGACATGGGGCCTCCTCCTGTGTGGGCCCACTTTCGCGCCCCCAGTCCCGCCCGATCAGTGGTGGCTGTCAGCGATCCGGGCTGACAGCTGTCACCTCAGGGCCAGGTCGGCGACGAATCCGGGGCCGTGGGGGTTACGCCGGCCTTCCCGGGGTGGTAATATCCGCACTAAGTAATTGTTTTTAATTGAATTCGACCTGAGCGCGGGCCGTCCCGCGTTTTTTCATTTCAGGTCTCGGAGAACGCCATGAACCTGATCGACATCCTCAAGCCCCTGCGCGCCCACGCTGGTAGCGTCCGCACCGTCGGACTCGACGACACCAGCCTGCTTCGCCTGGCCGAACGTTTCCCAGAACTGACCGACGCCGCGCATGCCGCCGTCGCCCAGTACGAAGCGATCAAGGGCGAGTTCGCCGATGTGCTCGAACTCGACGAACAGGCGCAGATCAAGGCCGTGCAGTCGGGCTTCGTCAATTTCTACGACGAAGACGCCGTCAGCCCCTATGTCGCCCTCGCCGCCCGCGGTCCGTGGGTGATCACGCTGAAGGGTCGCGTCATGCACGACTCCGGCGGCTACGGCATGCTCGGCTTCGGCCACACGCCGGCCAACATCATCGAGACGATGAGCCGCCCGCAGGTGATGGCCAACGTGATGGGCCCGAGCCTGTCGCAGTTGCGCGTCGCCCGCGCGCTGCGCAAGGAAATCGGCCATACCCGCGGCCAGTGCCCGTACGCGCGTTTCCTCGCGCTCAATTCCGGTTCCGAATCGGTGTCGCTGGCCTGCCGCATTGCCGACGTCAACGCCAAGCTGCATACCGATGCCGGCGGCCCGCATGCCGGCCGCACGATCAAGCGCCTCGCCGTGAAGGGCGCCTTCCATGGCCGCACCGAACGTCCGGCCGTCTATTCCGATTCCAGCCGCAAGGCCTACAGCCAGCACCTGGCGAGCTTCCGCAACGAAACCAGCCTGATCACGGTCGAGCCGTATTCGATCGAGCAGCTCAAGCAGGCCTTCGCCGACGCCGAGGCCAACGGCTGGTTCATCGAAGCGATGTTCCTCGAGCCGGTGATGGGCGAAGGCGACCCGGGCCGCGCCGTGCCGCGCGCGTTCTACGCCGCCGCGCGCGAACTGACCAAGGCGCATGGCGCCCTGTTGCTGGTCGATTCGATCCAGGCCGGCCTGCGCGCGCACGGCGTGCTGTCCAACGTCGACTACCCCGGCTTCGAAGGCCAGGAACCGCCGGACAAGGAAACCAATTCGAAGGCGCTCAACCGAGGCCAGAA
>CAYWHO010000022.1:0-16657 GCA_964458195.1 uncultured Arenimonas sp. | reverse complement strand
CCGAGCATCACCGCATACGCCGACCACAGCGGCATGTCGATCGCGCCTTCGCCGAGCAGGCCGTAGCGGAAGGCATTGACCATGTAGAAGATCGGGTTCGCGTGCGTCGCGGTCTCGGCCCAGTCGGGAAGCATCTTCACCGAATAGAACACGCCGCCGAGATAGGTCAGCGGCGTCAGGATGAAGGTCGGGATGATGGCGATGTCGTCGAACTTCTTCGCGTACACCGCATTGACGAAACCGGCCAGCGAAAAGATGGTTGCGCCGAGCAGCACGGTCGTGAACGTGACGAAAGGATGCGGGACGCGGACCTGGGTGAAGAACAGCGCGATCATCAGCACGATCGCGCCAACCATCAGGCCGCGCAACACGCCGCCGGCGACGTAGCCGCCGAGGATGACCCAGTTCGGCATCGGCGATACCAGCAGTTCCTCCACGTGGCGGCCGAACTTGGCGCCGAAAAACGAGGAACTGATGTTGCCGTAGGCGTTCTGGATCACGGCCATCATGACCAGGCCGGGCACGATGAAGTCCATGTAGGTGATGTCGCCGATGTTGCCGACCTGGCGGCCGATCAGCTTGCCGAAGATCAGGAAGTACAGCGTCATCGTGATCGCCGGCGGCACCAGGGTCTGGCCCCAGATGCGCAGGATGCGCGCGACTTCGCGCCGGGCGATGGTCCGCAGCGCGACCAGGTTCGGGTTGCTCATGGCGACGGCTCCTGCGCTTCCTGCGTTTTTCCGGTCAGGCGCACGAACAGTTCCTCGAGGCGATTGGTCTGGTTGCGCAACGAACGCACGCGGATGCCGGCCCCGTCGAGCGCGGCGAACACGCCGTTCATGTCGCGGTCGCGCGGCATCTCCAGCACCAGCGTGTGGTCGTCGCTGGCCGCGAGCGTGAGTCCCTCGATGCGCGGCAGTACCGGCGGCAATTGTCCGTCGATGTCGAGCACGAAGGCTTCGACATCGAGTTTGGCCAGCAGCGCCTTCATCGGGCCCTGTTCGATGATGCGGCCCTTGTCGATGATGGCGAGGTTGCGGCACAGGCTTTCCGCCTCCTCGAGGTAATGCGTGGTGAGGATGACGGTCGTGCCGGCGGCGTTGACCTCCTTCAACGTGCGCCACATGCCGCGACGGATCTCGATGTCCACGCCGGCGGTGGGCTCGTCGAGGATGAGCAGCTTCGGTTGCGTCATCATCGCGCGGGCGATCATCAGGCGGCGTTTCATCCCGCCCGACAGCGTGCGGCTCATCACTCGCGCCTTGTCCCAGAGCTGGGCGGCCTTGAGTTCGCGCTCGGCGCGCTGTTCGGCCTCGGCGCGCGGAAGACCGTAGAAGCCGGCGTAGTTCACGCAGATGTCGAACGGCTGCTCGAACATGTTGAAGTTGATTTCCTGCGGCACCAGGCCGATCAGGCGCATGGCGTCGCTGCGCTTGGCCTGCAGGTCGACGCCGAATACCTCGATGCGGCCGGCGCTGGCATTCACCAGCGAACTGACCGCGCCGATCAGGGTGGACTTGCCGGCGCCGTTCGGCCCGAGCAATGCGAAGAAATCGCCGGGGTTGACGGTGAGGGAAACGCCCTTGAGCGCTTCGACGCCGTTGTCGTAGGTCTTGCGCAGGTCCTGGATTTCCAGGGCGGGTGTGATCGACATTCCGTTTCCGGTCTCGGCGAGCGAGCGCCATGGGCGCAACCCATTTAGTATATCGGGCCTGCCGGGCGCGGCCCTCCACCCCCGCCCGTCGTTTCCCGGATTCCCCGATGCCCGTGCATTTCCCGCTCAAACTGGTCGGCAGCCGCATGCTGGCCCCGTCCGTCCGCCACCTCGAATTCACCCGCGACGACGGTCAGCCGCTGGATTTCATCCCGGGCCAGTTCATCCAGGTGCATTTCGCCGCACCGGACGGCCAGCCAGCCCGTCGCAGCTATTCGCTGGCTACGATGCACGACCATGCGCTGGGGCCGGGCGAGGCGGTGGAAATCGCCGTCAGCTACGTGCCCGGCGGCGCCGCCACCAACCTGTTCACTGCGCTGGACCAGGGCCAACAGATCGAAGCCAGCGGGCCCTACGGCCGCTTCTGCCTGTCGCCCAAGGATCAGAACCGGCGCTACCTGCTGATCGGCACGGGCACGGGCGTCACGCCTTATCGGGCGATGCTGCCGCAGATCGCGCAACTGCTGCGCGAGCGCGAGCTCGAGGTCGTGCTGTTGTTCGGCGCCCGCACCAGCGCCGAGCTGATCTACGGCGACGACTTCGCCGCTTTCGCCGCGGCGAACCCGCGCTTCCGCTTCATCCCGTGCTTCTCGCGCGAGTTGCCGGTCACACCCGGACCCGACGCACGTCAGGGTTATGTGCAGGACGCCCTGGCGGACCTGCGCCCCGACCCCGAGCGCGATATCGCCTACCTATGCGGCAACCCGAACATGGTCGATGCCAATTTCGAGCTGCTGAAGGCGGCCGGACTGCCGATCCCGCATATCCGGCGGGAAAAATACGTCAGCAACAAATAGCGTCCTCCGCCCTGTCAAGGATGCTTGACAGATCCGGGGCGGTGCCGGTATCGTGCCTGTCAAGCATCCTTGACACGCCGATATGCCCTGCTTCCCTGCCGCCCCCGAATCGCCGACGCCCACCCACCCACTCCCGCGCTTTCCCCGGCGCCGGAGCGTGTCGTGACCGACTGCCAGCGCAAGGCCCTCTGGCTGCTGGCAGGCGGCTTGCCCTGCCTGCTTGTGCCTTATGTGCTGCAGTCCCTGGATTGGCCGCTGAGCTCGATGGTGCGCGGCTTCTGGGTCGGGATCGGCGCGGGCAGCATCGTCGGCGCCCTGTTGCTGTGGTGGATGCCGGACATGAGCGATGCGGTGCCACGCGCCCTGTCGCGGCGCTATACCCGCGAACTGACGCCGGCGATGGCCTTGTACATCGGCGTGATGTTGGTCTGGCGCCAATTGCTTGCTCATGTGGACACGGCCTGGCTGCGTGTCCTGGTCGCGCTGCTGCCGGTCCTGCTGATCGCCTGGGTGATGCGCGCCTTCGTCCGCTACGTGCGCGACTGCGACGAGCTGCAACGACGTATCGAACTCGAATCCGGCGCCATCGCCGGCCTGCTGCTCAGCGCCGGCTATCTGGCCGCCGGTTTCCTGCAGACCGCCGGACTCATCGACATCCCCGCCAAGGTGGCGATGCTCTGGGTATTCCCCTCGCTATGCCTGCTGTACGGCATCGCCAAGGTGGTCAACGCGCGGCGCTACCTATGAACAACCGTCTGCGCGAATTGCGCGAGGCGCGCAACTGGTCGCAAGGCGCGCTGGCCGAACGGCTGGTGGTCTCGCGGCAGACGGTAAACGCGCTGGAAACCGGCAAGTACGATCCGAGCTTGCCGCTGGCTTTCAAGATCGCGCGGCTGTTCGAGCTGCCCATCGAAAAAATCTTCATCGACGACACACCATGAGTCCGAATCCATGAACCGGAAAATCCGCTTCCTGATCGCCCTGGCCCTGCTAGCCGGCATCCTGGGCTACAAGCATCTCTACAAGAAGGCGCCGCCGCGCGCCGATGCTTCCTCCGAAACGGCGACCGAAACCGCGACCGATGTCGTGCGCCGCTACGGCGGCATCGACTTCCGGCCCTGCTCGCTGTCGCCCGATTTCGGCACGCAAAGCCTGCAGGCGCAATGCGGTTCGCTCGAGGTGCCGGAGAATCATTCGGCGCCGGACGGCCGCAAGATCCGCCTCGCCATCGCCTGGATCCCGGCCAAGGGCGAAGCCGAGCCCGATCCGATGTTCATGCTGGCCGGCGGCCCCGGCCAATCCGCGCTGGAATCCTTTCCCGGCATCGCGCCGGCCTTCGCCGACATGGGCAAGCGCCGCCACGTGATCCTGGTGGATCAGCGCGGCACCGGCGGCTCGAACAAGCTGGTTTGCAAGGACAACCAGGGCAAGTCGGCCGTGCTCGAAGAAGGCGACGAAAGCCTAGAGGACGCCACCGCCTTCGCCGCGCGCTGCGCCGCGCAACTGCAGAAGACCGCCGATCCGCGTTTCTATTCCACCAGCGACGCCATCCAGGACCTCGACGCGGTACGCGCCGCGCTCGGCGCCGAGCAGATCAACCTGATGGGCATTTCCTACGGCTCGCGCGTGGCCCAGCAATACGCCAAGCGTTATCCGCAACATACCCGCACCGTGACGATCGACGGCATCGTGCCCAACACGCTGGTGCTGGGCAACATGCATGCGAAAAACCTGGAGCGCTCGCTCGACCTGCAGTTCGCCCGGTGCCTGCAGGACAAGTCCTGCCGCGGCAACGTCGGCAATCCCCGCGAGCGCCTCAACGCGCTGATGACCAAGCTGCAAACCGATCCGCCGTTGGTGCGCTACCGCGACGCCACCACCGGCGATTCCAGGGAAGAGCGCATGCGCCCCTCCGACGTCGGCATGCTCGCGCGCATGTTCGCCTATTCGCCGGCGGCGGCGAGCGTGTTGCCGCTGCAATTGCGTGAGGCGACCGAAGGCCGTTACGAACCGCTGATGGCGCTGTCGAAGCTGTTGTCCGGCACCCTGGGCGAACAGATCATGCACGGCATGCAGCTGTCGGTGATCTGCACGGAGGATTCGGGCGAGCTCAAGTCCGACCCGGCCGATGCCGGCAGCCTGATCGGCGTCGGCATCATCGAGGTCCTGAAGGCGCAGTGCACCGCCTGGCCGCACGGCGCGCGGCCGGCCGGCTTCCGCGAACCGCTGCGCGGCGACGTGCCGGTGCTCATCCTGTCCGGCGAGTTCGACCCGGTGACGCCGCCGCGTTATGGCGACGCCGTGCTCTACGGCCTGGCCGATCCGGAAGCGGCGGTGCCCAAGGGCGCCAAGCCGGCGCTGACGAATGCGCGGCACCTGGTCGTACGCGGCCAGGGCCACAACGTCCTGCCGATCGGCTGCATGCCGAAACTGTTCGCGCGCTTCGTCGAGACGCGCGATGCCCGCGCGCTCGACGCCGGCTGCCTCGCCACCGTGCCCTACACGCCTGCCTTCACCGGCTTCTACGGCTGGGAACCCTGAGCCTTCGCGGCCCGGATTCCTCCCCTTTCCACTCTCAGGCCCTTCTCATGATCGAAGCTCTCGACCTGCAGAAATCGTTCAAGACCAAGACCGGTCAGGTGCACGCCGTGCAAGGCGTCAGTTTCAGCGCCCACGACGGCGAAATCACCGGACTGTTGGGACCGAACGGCGCCGGCAAGACCACGACCTTGCGCATGCTCTACACCCTGATGTCGCCCGACGCCGGCAGCGTGCGGGTCGATCGTTTCGACGCCGTGCGCGATGCCGAGGCCGTGCGCCGCCGGCTCGGCGTATTGCCGGATGCGCGCGGCGTGTACAAGCGGCTGACCGCGCGCGAGAACATCGCCTACTTCGGCCGCCTGCACGGCATGTCGGAGAAGGACATCGCCGAGCGCACGCGCGAGCTCTCCGCCGCACTGGACATGGACGAGATCCTCGACCGGCAGACCGAAGGTTTTTCGCAGGGCCAGCGCACCAAGACGGCGATCGCGCGCGCCCTGGTGCACGACCCCAAGAACGTGATCCTGGACGAGCCGACGAACGGGCTCGACGTGATGACGACGCGTGGCCTGCGCGAATTCCTGCGCCAGCTCAAGGCCGAAGGCCGTTGCGTGATCTTCTCCAGCCACATCATGCAGGAGGTCGCCGCATTGTGTGACCGCATCGTCGTGATCGCGCACGGCCGAGTGATGGCCGCCGGCACGCCGGACGAGCTGCGCGCGCAGACGGGCGAAAGCAATCTCGAAGAGGCCTTCGTCAAGGCCATCGGTTCGGAAGAAGGACTGCACGCATGAAAGCCCTGTTCACCGTCATGGTCAAGGAATTGACCGACCTGTTCCGCGATCGCCGCAGCGTCATGGTTTCGCTGCTGATGGGCCCCATCCTGTTTCCGATCCTGATCCTGGGCCTGGCCAAACTCGCGACCGACCGCATCAGCACGCAATTGGAAAAGCCGTTGACGCTGTCGGTGATCGGCGCCGAACGCGCGCCGAACCTGGTGGCCTGGCTGGAAGGCCAGAACATCGTGGTGAAGAAACCGCCGGCCGACGCCGACGCGGCCATCCGCAACCAGAGCGAAGACGTCATCCTTCGCATCGACGACAAGTTCGCCAAGCAGTGGCGCGGCAGCGAACCGGCCGCGGTCGAGATCGTCTTCGACAGCTCCCGCCAGGACTCCGATATCCCAGTGAAGCGGGTAGAGAACCTGCTCGAGAACTACAGCCGCACGGTCGGTTCGCTTCGCCTGGTCGCACGCGGCGTCAATCCGGCGGCGATGCAGCCGCTGCGGGTCGGGCACCGCGATCTGGTCACGCCGGAGGCGCGCATCGGCCAGGCGCTGGCCTTCCTGCCCTACCTGCTGATCCTCAGCGGTTTCCTCGGCGGCGCGGCCCTGGTGATCGACGCCACCGCGGGCGAACGCGAACGGCAATCGCTCGAACCGCTGCTGGCGACGCCGGCCGCGCGCGCCACGATCATGAGCGGCAAGATCGCCGCCGCCACCGCCGTCGGGCTGCTCGGCCTCGTGCTGACCTTGGTTTCGTTCAAGCTGGCGTTCGCCTTCGCGCCGACCTTCGGCATCAAGATCGATCTCGGCCTCTGGACCATCGTGCGCATCCTCGTCGTGCTGACGCCGATCGTGCTGATCGGCACCTGCCTGCTGACCTTGATCGCGGCGGGCGCCAAGTCGGTGAAGGAGGCGCAGAGCTACATGAGCCTGCTGATGCTGCTGCCGATGATCCCGACCATCGTGTTGATGGTGAATCCGATCAAGAACCAGCTCTGGCAGTTCGCGGTGCCTTTCCTGGCCCAGAACCAGATGATCCTCAAGCTCGCGCGTAGCGAGCACATCGCGTTGGCCGAGTGGGGCGTCTATCTCGCCTGCGGTTTCGGCCTCGGCCTGTTGCTGTGGTTCCTCGCGGCCCGGCGCTATCACGACGAACGCCTGGCGATCTCCGCCTGATTTCTCGCGGCAACGCGCAAACAAAAAGGCCCGGCGATCGCCGGGCCTTTTTCGTACGGCCTTTCCTTACGGACGGAACGTAAAGGTGCGGGTGACCGTCTGCGCCGAATCGGTCGGCTGGAAACGCCAGCGTCGCACGGCACCCTGCACGCTGCGGTCGAATACGCCGCGCGGCTTGGCGCTGACCAGTTCCACGTCGCTGACCGAACCGTCGGTGTTGACCGTGAAACTCACGGTGACTTCGCCACTGGTACCGGCGCGGCGCGCTTCCGGCGGATAGGCCGGCTGCGGGGTCGAGACCGGCACCAACCCGCCACTGGCGCGCGCCGGCGCGGCGGCCGGTGGCGGCGCGGCGGGTTGCGGCTGGGCGGCGACGGGCTGCGGCGGTGGTTCGCTGCGAGTCGGTGCCGGCGCCGTCGGCTGCGGAGCCGGCGCGGCGGGCTGTGCCGCGGCGGTGCGGGCGGCCGCGGCCGCAGCGGCGGCTTGCTCGGCCGCCTTCGTCTTCGCTTCCTCGGCAGCCTTGGCCTGCTGTTCGGCGCGGGCGGCCTCTTCGGTCACGCGGTTGGCCGCCGCGACCTTGCCTTTGGCGATGGCGTCGGCGATGCGCGGAAGGGCCGGTGCCTGGGCGTCGGCCGATTCGATCAGGCCGCGCAGGCGCTCGGCCTCGACGAAGTCTTCACGACCGATGGCCTGCTCGGCAGCGATGACCGCATAGGGCTGCAGGTCGATGAGGGCGCTTTCGGCCGAAGCGTCCGGCTTTTCGGTTTTCTTGCGCAGGGCGATGAAGTACTCCATCGCATTGTCGCCCGCGGGGGCATACAGGCGTTGCTCGCGCAGCGCTTCGTTGCCGCGCTTCTTGAGTTCTTCCGGCGTCAGGGCGGCCAAAGCCGCGGCCTGCTGGGCGGCCGCCTGCTTCGCGGCCACTTCCTCGGCCGAGGGTCCGGCAGGCGCCGCGGGTTTGGCGGTGGTATCGGCCTTGTCTCCGCCGCAACCGGCTAGGCCCAAGCCCAGTGCCAGCACGATGGCCAGGGAAAGGTATTTGGAGCTGGGACGGTGCAATGACATGGCGGCAACACTCTCTGGATTGGCCTGACTTTCAGCACATAAGAGTTTGGCCGAGTTGTCAAGCCATTTCCGTTGTGTGCGTCACTTTCCGATGCAGAAGCTGGAAAATATCCGTCCGAGCAGCGCGTCGGCATCGATGCGGCCGGTGATCTCGCCCAGGGCATCGTGCGCAAGGCGCAATTCCTCGGCCGCCAGCTCGCCCTGTTGTTGCGTCAGGCGCTGCCCGGCGGCATGCAAGCGCGCCGCGGCGCGGTCGAGGGCTTCCAGGTGGCGGGTCCGGGCGCTGAAGCCGCCGTCCCGCGCCGATTCGAGCCCAGCCTGCGCACGCAGGCTGTCGTGCAACAGATCGAGCCCTTCGCCTGTCCTGGCCGACAGCCATAGATGCAGGCCGTCCTCGCGCGGCTCCTTGCGCGGAGCGCCGGCCACCAGGTCGATCTTGTTATGCAACCAGAGCACCTTCGGCACGCCGGCCAGGGCGGGCGCCAGTGCCCGCGCCTGCTCGGGCTGCGTATCGTCGATGACCGCCAGCGCGAGATCGGCACGGGCAAGTTCGGCGTGCGCCCGACGGATGCCTTCCGCCTCCACGCGTTCGTCCGACTGGCGCAGGCCGGCAGTATCGACCAGGGTCAGGACGAAGCCGTCAAGGTTGATCGCTTCGCGCAAGAGATCGCGGGTGGTCCCGGCGACCTCGGTGACGATGGCGCGATCTTCGCCGGCGAGTGCATTGAGCAGGGAGGACTTGCCGGCATTGGGCGCACCGACCAGGACGGCATGCAATCCGTCGACCAGCCGCTTGCCGCGCTCGGCCTGCGCGCGCAACGCCAGCAAGGCTTCGTTCGCCCGCCGCCATCGTTGCGCGAGTTCGGGCGCGGCGAGGAAATCGATTTCCTCTTCGGGAAAATCCAGCGCCGCTTCGATCCACACGCGCAGCGCGACCAGTTGTTCGCCGAGGTCGTGTACCCGGCGGGAAAATTCGCCGTTGAGCGAGCGCCGCGCGGCCCGCGCCGCGGCTTCGCTGCCGGCGGAGATCAAGTCGGCGAGGGCTTCGGCCTGGGCCAGATCGAGCTTGTCGTTAAGGAAAGCGCGCTCGGTGAACTCGCCGGCGCGGGCGGGGCGCGCGCCCAGCGCAAGACATCTGCGCAGCAACCGTGCCAATAGCGAAGGATTGCCGTGCGCCTGCAATTCGACGACATCCTCGCCGGTGTACGAGTGCGGCGCAGGAAAGAAGAGGGCGATGCCGTCGTCGATCAGTTCGCCATCGGCGTCGCGCAGGCGCACGTAGTGCGCGCGCCGCGCCTGCAGCGTCCGTCCGGTCAGGCCGGTCGCGACCTCCAGCGCTTTCGGGCCGGACAGGCGCACGATGCCGACGCCGGCTGCGCCGGCGCCGGTGGCGATCGCTGCGATGGTTTCGCCCGCCTGCGGCATGCGACGAGTCTAGCGCGGGCGGCGCCGGCGATCAGCGCGCGGCGACCGCCTTGCCGTCGCCGTGGCGACGCGTCATCCACCATTGCTGCAACAGGCCCAGCGCGCCATTGGTCAGCCAGTACAGGACCAGGCCGGACGGGAAGAAGGCCATCATCACGCCGAAGACCAGCGGCATGAACTGCATCATCTTCTTCTGCATCGGATCCATGCCCGGCATCGGCGTCAGCCTCTGCGTCAGGTACATGACGGCGAGGTTGAGCACCGGCAGCACGAAATAGGGATCGGCCGCCGTCAGGTTCTGGATCCAGCCGATCCACGGCGCATGGCGCAACTCGACGGTTTCCAGGAGCACCCAGTACAAGCCGAGGAAGATCGGGATGGGGATCAGCATCGGCAGGCAGCCGCCGATCGGATTGATCTTCTCCTTCTGGAACAGTTCCATCTGCGCCATGGCGAACTTCTGGCGATCGTCGCCGTAGCGCTCCTTCAGCGCTTCCAGTCGCGGCTGGATCGCGCGCATCTTCGCCATGTTCTTGTACTGCGCGGCCGACAGCGGATACAACGCGAGCTTGAGCAGCACGACGATGGCGATGATCGCCCAGCCCCAGTTGCCCAGCAACGCGTGCAGTTTGGCCAGCAACCAGAACAACGGCTCGGAAATGAAGGTGAGCTTGCCGTAGTCGACCGAGCGTTTGAGCGTCGGCGAAAGTTTCTGCATTGGCGCCTGCAGCTTCGGCCCGACCCACAACTGCGAACTGCGCCTGGCGCTGGCGCCGGGTGCGAGTGCGAGCGGCGCGGCAACGCTGCGGATCTCGTACAGGGCGACGCCGTCGTGCGCCTTGGTCGCGGTCTGGAACAATTGCTGCTCGTTCGCCGTCGGCACCCAAGCCGTCACGAAATGATGCTGCAGCATCGCGATCCAGCCACCAGCGACCTGGCAGCTCGCCGGCGCTTCGCCGGCCGCGCAGGCCGGCGGCAATTCGTCGGCGAAATCGCTCAGCGGAGCCTTTTCGTAACCGTTCTGCGGCGAGAACCAGGCGGCGCCGACAAAGCTGAAGGTTTCCGGGTTGCTCATGAACGCGTGGGTCGGCGGCGACGGTGGTGCGACCCGATCGAGAGAGACGTACGGATACAGTTGTTGCGCCGCGCTGCCGCCATTGGCGATGGTTTCGTCGAGCTTGAGCACGTAGCTGCCGCGATCGAGCGTCAGCGTGCGGCGCACGGTCACTCCGGTCCCGGGCTCGGTCCAGATGAGCGGCACCGAGATGGATGCCGCGCCGGTCGCGAGCTTGAACTCGCGCGACGAACCCTCGACGGCAAACCGTTCGTCCAGAATTTGCTGCTGCTGCCCGTTCGAACGAATCAGGCCCGCGTCGGCGGTGAAATAAAGCGTGGGTTGGCTGCTGAGCAGGGAGACGTTCGGACTGCCCTCGCGTTTTTCGACGCGATACTGCAGCAGCTGGGAATCGGTCAGGCGTCCGCCATTGAGATCGATCGTCAGGCGCAGCACGTCGTTCTCGAGCACGATCGGCTGGGCGGCGGCACCGGCAACGGCCGCAGAGGGTGCGACTCCCGGCAAGGCCGCCGGCGCCGCACTGGACGCGGGCAGCGGCGCGGCGACATTGGGGGCGGCAGGAACTGCACTCGTCGTCGCCGCCGGATTGGCCGGCGCCGCGGGCTGCAAGGTCTTGCCCCACTCCATCCACAACAGTGCGACAACGAACAGCCAGGCGATCAACAGGAAGGAGCGGGTCTGATTCATGGACGAGGAGGGCTCGGCGCCGCAAGCGCCATCAGGCTTCGGTGGAATGGCGCCCTTGGGGCGCGATCGAGGGCGGCATTGTGCCGGTCGGGGTCACGAGCTTCAACGTGCGGGCACGTTCGAACAGAGACAAGAGCTCGGCGCGCAGCTGCGCGTTATCGGCTTTCGCCGCCTCGGGCTTGGCGGTGAGTACATAGTCGGCCGGCGGCAGGTTCGGGCGCAGGCGGCGGAAAGTCTCGCGCATCTGTCGCCGTAGACGATTGCGTTCGACGGCCGATTTGGACACGCGTTTGGAAATGGTCAGGCCGATACGTGCCAGGTCCGCTTCGTCGAAGAGGCGGATCTGCAAACGAAAGCAGGGGCCAGAAATGCGTTTTCCCTCGCCGAACACGGCCTGGAATTCGGCCGAGGCGCGCAAATGCGCGCGGCGAGGGAAACGGAGCGGGGTCGTGGTGTTCACGGCCCGTCAGGGACGCCGCCGAAGCGGCGTCGGGTCAGACGCAGAGGCGCGCGCGGCCCTTGGCGCGACGACGGGCGAGGATCTTGCGACCGTCGGCGGTCTTCATGCGGGCGCGGAAGCCGTGGTCGCGTTTGCGCTTGAGGTTGCTGGGCTGGTAGGTACGCTTGGTGGCCATGACGGCACCCCGAATAAATGGGCGGAAAAGACTTGAAAGGATAGCCAACACGGGGCCCGCAGGTCAAGTCGCGCGGGCATGGCGGGAAAGCGGGAGGAAGGCTAGACTGCCTTTCCTCCCACTTATCCACAGGCCGCGCGACCGCGGCCCAGCCCCTGCCCGGAATGGATTCTCTCTGGCCCCGCTGTCTCGAACGCCTGGAAGCCGAGCTTTCGGCCGAGGACGTGCACACCTGGCTCAAACCCCTGCAGGCGACATCGCAGGGCGAAGGCATGACCCTGTTCGCACCGAACGCCTTCGTCGTGGACACGGTTCGCGAGCGCTACCTGGCCAGAATCTGCGAACTCATCAGCCATTACGCCGGACTGCCGACCGCCGTGAGCGTCGAAGTCGGGTCGCTGCGCCGGGAAACGGCGTCGCCGTCCATCCCCGCCGCCTCTCCCGCGCGGGCGGGTGGCGCCGATTTCCAGACCAATCTCGATAGCCAATACACCTTCGACAATTTCGTCGAAGGCCGCAGCAACCAACTGGGCCTGGCGGCCGCGCGGCAAGTGGCGCTGAGTCCCGGCCGGGCCTACAACCCCTTGCTGTTGTATGGCGGTACCGGCCTCGGCAAGACGCATCTCATGCATGCGGCAGGCAATTTCATGCGCAGCGCCAACCCCGGCATGCGCGTGCTGTACCTGCGGTCGGAGCAGTTCTTCAGCGCGATGGTCAAGGCGCTGCAGGACAAGTCGATGGACCAGTTCAAGCGCCAGTTCCAGCAGGTCGATGCGCTGCTGATCGACGACATCCAGTTCTTCGCCGGCAAGAACACCACGCAGGAAGAGTTCTTCCACACGTTCAATGCCCTGTTCGACGGCAAACAGCAGATCATCCTGACTTGCGACCGTTACCCGCGCGAAGTCGAAAATCTCGAGCCGCGGCTGAAATCGCGCCTGGGCTGGGGTTTGTCGGTGGCGATCGAGCCGCCGGATTTCGAAACGCGCGCGGCCATCCTGACGGCGAAGGCGAGCGAGCGTCGGGTCAGCCTGCCCGAAGACGTCGCCTACCTCATCGCCAAGCGCATGCGTTCGAACGTGCGCGATCTGGAAGGCGCGCTCAATACCCTCGCGGCCAGATCGAACTTCATCGGCCGGCCGATCACGCCCGAGTTCGCGCAGGAAACCTTGCGCGACTTGCTGCGCGCGCAGGCGCAGGTGATTTCCATCAGCAATATCCAGAAGACCGTGGCAGACTACTATCAGCTGCGCATGGCGGATCTGTTGTCGAAGCGGCGAACGCGCTCCCTGGCGCGTCCGCGGCAGATGGCGATGGCGCTCGCCAAGGATCTGACCGAGCACAGCCTGCCGGAAATCGGGGATGCTTTCGGCGGCCGCGACCATACCACCGTGCTGCATGCCTGCCGGGTGATTCGCGAGCTGATCGAAACCGACGGCAAGCTGCACGAGGACTGGGACAAGCTGGTGCGCAAGTTGACCGAGTGAGTTTCTTCGCGAGGACAGCTTGTGGATAAGTTGCGGAGAACATTCGGGCCTGAAACTTATCCACATGTTTTCCCGGCGGCCACGGTCTGTTCACGCACAGGAAAGTTTTCTGTTTTTCCCTTTGTAATCATTTGTTTATAGTTGTATTCAGGCCTTCGGGCTGGCCTCTACCACCACCAGATAGATTTATATCCACTAAGCTCTTGGGATTCCCTGCATGCGTTTCAGCCTGTCGCGAGAAGCTTTTCTCAAACCCTTGCAGCAAGTCGTCAATGTCGTCGAACGACGGCAGACCCTGCCTGTCCTGGCCAACCTGCTGGTCCAGATCCAGGACGGCAAGCTCTCGATGACCGGCACCGACCTGGAAGTGGAAATGGTCGCCCGGGCTCAGATCGATGATGCCCAGAATGGCGAAACCACGATTCCGGCGCGCAAGCTTTTCGAAATCGTGCGTGCTCTGCCGGACGGTGCTCGGATCACGCTGAGCCTGGCTGGCGACAAGACGACCGTACAGGCGGGGCGCAGCCGGTTCACTTTGGCGACCCTGCCTGCCAACGACTTCCCGGCGATCGAGGATCTGGATCTGGTCGAGCGCCTGCGCGTGCAGGAATCGACGCTGAAGGAACTGATCGAGCGCACGGCCTTCGCGATGGCGCAACAGGATGTCCGTTACTACCTCAACGGCCTCCTGCTGGACCTGCGGGAGAATTCGCTGCGCTGCGTCGCGACCGACGGACATCGCCTGGCGCTGTGCGAAGCCGAATTGTCGGCCGGCGCGCAGACCCGCAAGCAGATCATCCTGCCGCGCAAGGGCGTGCTTGAGCTGCAACGCCTGCTCGAAGGCGGCGACCGCGAGATCGAGCTGGAGATCGGCCGTAACCACCTGCGCATGCGGCGCGAAGACGTGACCTTTACTTCGAAGCTCATCGATGGCCGTTTCCCGGACTACGAAGCGGTGATTCCGATCGGTGCGGACAAGGAAGTGAAAGTCGATCGCGAGGTGCTGCGCGCCGCTTTGCAACGCGTGGCGATCCTGTCCAACGAGAAATATCGCGGCGTGAAACTCGAGGTCTCTCCCGGGCAGCTGCGTATCGTGGCGCACAACCCTGAGCAGGAAGAGGCGCAGGAAGAGATCGAAGCCCAGACGCGGGTGGACGGCCTGTCCGTCGGCTTTAATGTCACCTATCTGCTCGACGCCCTGTCCGCGTTGCGCGAGGAGCAGGTCGTCCTGAACTTGCGCGACGGCAATTCCTCGGCCCTGGTCCGGGAGCTCAGCCACGACCGCAGTCGCCATGTGGTGATGCCGCTCCGGCTGTGATCGGTCGTTTGCTGTCGCCATCGTCCCGACAGGCCCGGTCCTCCCGGGCCTGTTTGCTACCGGGGGTTGCATGATCCTGCGGCGGCTCCAGGCGACGAATTTCAGGTGTTTTGCCGAACTGGACCTGGAATTCGCACCCGGCCTGAACCTCATCACCGGCGGCAACGGCGCGGGCAAGACCAGCCTGGTGGAAGCCGTGCATCTCTTGGGTTATGGGCGCTCCTTCCGAGGGCGTGTCCGCGATGGCCTCATCCGGACCGGGTCAGCGCAGCTGGAGTTGTTCGCCGAATGGACGGATGGGGCGGGGCGGTCGCGACGCGCCGGCCTTCGCCACTCCGGCCAGTCCTGGGAAGCCCGCATGGACGGTGCCAACGTCGCCAGCCTCACGGAGTTCTGCGCTGGCCTTGCGGTCGTGACGTTCGAGCCTGGCAGCCATGAGCTGATCGCCGGTTCGGCGGAGCAGCGGCGGCGGTATCTGGACTGGGGCTTGTTTCACGTGGAACGGAGCTTCCTGCCGGCGTGGCGTCGCTATGGGAGAGCCCTGAAACAACGCAACGCCCTTCTCAAGAGCCGGCCCGACGGGCGCGCCCTGGCGCCTTGGGACCAGGAGTTGGCGGAAGCCGGAGAGCCGCTGCATCGCCTGCGACAGGCCTACCTGGAAAGTATTGAACCCCACTTGGTGGAAGCGGCCCGCGAGTATCTCGCAGAGCTGGGAGAGTTCGGGCTGGAATACCTGGCGGGCTGGCGACGCCAGGACATGGGCCTGGCGGACGCCCTGCTGCTGAATCGGGAGCGCGACATCGCCCTTGGATACACCTCGGTCGGCCCGCACCGGGCGGATTGGTCTTTCGGATTCAGCGCATTGCCGGCGCGTGAAGCCCTGTCCCGTGGGCAGGAAAAGCTGACGGCCTTGGCCTGCATCCTTGGGCAGGCGCGCGCCTACCAAGCCCAGCAGGGCGAGTGGCCGCTGCTGTGCCTGGACGACCTGGCCTCCGAGCTGGACGAGGCGCACCAGCAGCGCGTCCTGGAATCCGTGCTGGCCAGCGGGGCACAGGTGCTGCTGACCGGGACGGCACGCCCGAACGCGCTGCCCGCGACAGCGCCTGCAAGGATGTTTCACGTGGAACGACACCGGATACTCGCCTGCTGAGCCGCGCTCCCACGCATCTTCAGCGCAGGAGCGCGTTATAATCGGCACACCTTTAAATAAAGCTCGCTCCCGCCAGCCGGCGGTTGGGCGGGCCGCCCACGACCGCCCCCGATGACCGATCCGCAAACGCAAGCGCCTTCTACCCCCAGCACCTACGACTCCAGCAAGATCACCGTTCTGCGCGGCCTGGAAGCGGTCCGCAAGCGGCCGGGCATGTACATCGGCGATGTGCACGACGGTACCGGCCTGCACCACATGGTGTTCGAGGTCGTGGATAACGCGATCGACGAAGCCTTGGCCGGCCACTGCGACCATGTCGTCGTGACCCTGCACAACGATGGCTCATGCTCGGTTTCGGATAACGGCCGTGGCATCCCGACCGACATTCACAAGGAAGAGGGTCGTTCCGCCGCCGAAGTGATCCTCACGGTGCTGCATGCCGGCGGCAAATTCGACGACAACAGCTACAAGGTCTCCGGCGGCCTGCACGGCGTCGGCGTCTCGGTCGTCAACGCGCTATCGTCGAAGTTGTGGCTCGACATCTGGCGCGACGGCGCGCATCACCAGCAGGAGTACGCGCTGGGCGAGCCGGAATATCCGCTCAGGGAAATCGGTCGTTCCGGCAAGCGCGGCACGACGTTGCGCTTCCTGCCGAGCACCGAGACCTTCACCGATGTCGAGTTCCACTACGACATCCTGGCCAAGCGCCTGCGCGAACTGAGCTTCCTCAATTCCGGCGTGACGATCGAGCTGGTCGACGAGCGCGGCGAGGGCAAGCACGACGTCTTTCAGTACGAAGGCGG
>CAYWHO010000021.1:16613-16879 GCA_964458195.1 uncultured Arenimonas sp. | reverse complement strand
CCGCCGCACCATCTTCGAACTGCGCAAGGCGCGCGCGCGCGCCCACATCCTCGAAGGCCTGACCGTCGCGCTGGCCAACATCGACGAGATGATCGAGCTGATCAAGACGTCGGAAAGTCCGCAGGTCGCGAAAGAACGCATGCTGGCCAAGACCTGGGAGCCGGGCCTGGTGCGCGCGCTGCTCGCCGCCGCCGGTGCCGAGGCTTCGCGTCCGGAAGATCTGGAGAAGGAATTCGGGCTGCAGGCCGAAGGCTATCGCCTGTCGG
>CAYWHO010000021.1:0-16586 GCA_964458195.1 uncultured Arenimonas sp. | reverse complement strand
CCTGAACCGCCTGACCGGGCTGGAACAGGAAAAGCTCACCGACGAATACCGCCAGCTGCTCGAGACCATCGCCGGCCTGATCCGCATCCTCGAAAACCCCGATGTGCTGCTCGACGTGATCCGCACCGAGCTGCGCAACCTGAAGGAGGAGTTCGGGGACGCCCGCCGCACCGAGATCCGCCCGAGCGAGGAAGACCTCGACGTGCTGGACCTGATCGTGTCCGAGGACGTCGTCGTGACCTTGTCGCACGCCGGTTACGCGAAGCGCCAGCCGACCAGCGCCTATCGCGCGCAGAAACGCGGCGGCAAGGGTCGTTCGGCGACGGCGGTGAAGGAAGAAGACTTCATCGAGCGCCTGTGGGTGGTCAATACGCACGACACCCTGCTCACGTTCACTAGCGCCGGTCGCGTGTTCTGGCTCAAGGTTTACCAGTTGCCCGACGCTGGCCCGAATTCCCGCGGACGCCCCATCATCAACTGGATCCCGCTGCAGGAAGGCGAGAAGGTCCAGGCGGTGCTGCCGGTGCGCGAATTCAGCGACGACCGCTATGTGTTCTTCGCCACCCGCGACGGCACGGTGAAGAAGACGCCGCTGTCGGATTATTCGCGCCCGCGCGCCAGCGGCATCTGGGCCATCAACCTCGACGAAGGCGACGGCCTGGTCGACGTGCAGTTGACCGATGGCGCCAGCGACATCATGTTGTTCGCCTCGAACGGTAAGGCCGTGCGCTTCGACGAAACCGAGGTCCGCTCGATGGGCCGAACCGCCACCGGCGTGCGCGGCATGCGCCTGGCAGAAGGCGAGAAGGTGAAGAGCCTGATCGTGGTCGAGGGCGACGGCGACATCCTGACCGCCAGCGAGAACGGTTTCGGCAAGCGCACCGAATCGTCCGAGTTCCCGCGCAAGGGTCGCGGCACCCAGGGCGTGATCGCCCTGCAAACCACCGAACGCAACGGCCGCCTGGTCGGCGCGATCCAACTGACCGAACGGCACGAGATCCTGCTGATTTCGGACCAGGGAACCCTGGTGCGCACCCGCGCGTCGGAAGTGTCGCAGGTCGGCCGCAATACCCAGGGCGTGACGCTGATGCGGGTGGCGGAAGGCGAGAAGCTGATCGCGGTCGAAAGCATCGATGCGATCGACGAAGGCGACGACGCCGGCGAAGCGGCGGTCGGTGCGGGCGAGGGCGGCGAGAACTTGCAACCCCAGAACCCGCTCTGATCCGTAAGACCAGGCAAGCCATCCGGATACCTACATGCCAGCTTCTTCTTCCTTCCTCCCGCGTCTGCTGCTCTGCCTGGCGCTGCCCTTCGGCGCGGTCGCGGCGCCCGTCGCCGACGGCGGCGCCGATGCCTCGCGCATCGCGGCGGCGCGCGATGCGGTGCTGCCCGAAGTGGTCAGCATCCTGGTCGTGCGCCAGGATTACCGCCAGGGCGAGCCGGCGCTCAGCGTCTCCAGCGGCAGCGGTACCGTCGTCAGCCCGCAGGGCCACATCGCCACCAATGCACACGTCACCCAGAACGGCGAGTCCTTCCGCGTCGTCTTCGCCGACGGCCGCGAACTGCCGGCCAAGCTGATCGGTACCGATACGCTGACCGACCTGGCGGTGCTGCAGGCGCAACCGAAGACGCCGGAAACCTTCGCTTTCGCGAAGTTCGCCACCGAACTCGACCTGCGCCCCGGCGACACCGTGCTGGCGATGGGCGCTCCCTGGGGCCTGTCCAACTCGATGAGCGCGGGCGTGGTCAACAATCCGCGCCGCCTGCTCGTGTCCCTGTTCGACGACGAGGCCGAATACGAAGACAGCCTGGGCGAAGACGAACCGACCGGGCGTTATTACGCCTGGATCCAGCACGACGCCGCGATCGCGCCGGGCAACTCCGGCGGTCCGCTGGTGGACCTGTCCGGGCGCATCGTCGGTGTGAACACGCGCGGCATGATCGTCGGCGGCGACCTGGCTTTCGCCATTCCCGGTCCCGAAGCGGCCAGTGTCGTCGAAGCCCTGATCGCGCACGGCAAGGTGCAGCGCGCCACGTTGGGGTTCCGCCTGCGTTCGCTCAAGGGCACGCGTCACACCGAAGGCGTGCTGGTCAACGCGGTCGAGCGCAATTCGGATCCCGGCAAGGCGGGCCTGCAGGCCGGCGACCGCATCCTAAGCATCAACGGCCAGGCGGTGAACGCGCCGCAGCCGATCGATGTGCCGGCCCTGCAGAAGAAGATCGCCGAACTGAAGGTCGGCGAGGACGTGGTGCTGAAGATCGATCGCGCCGGCAGTCCGGTCGAGATCAAGCTCACGGCCAAGCCCCTGTTGAAGGAACGTGGCGACGAGGGCGTCTTTCCGGCGCTCGGGGTTTCGCTGATCGAAGTCACGAACGAGATGAGCGAGAAGCGCAATCTCGAGGCCGGCAACGGCCTGATGGTGACTGGCGTGCGCCCGGGCAGCCCGGCGGCGATCGCCCGTCCCGAAATCGAGGCGGGCGACGTCATTCGCCGCGTCGATGGCAAGCCGGTGGTGGCGCTGTCCCAGCTCGAGGGCATCCTGAAAGCCGCCGAGGGCAGCGACCGCTGGTTGATCGTGGATGTCGTACGCAACCGCGAGCAACGCCTCAGCCTCATCAAGCCGGTCTTCGGCGACCAGGAACGCACGCCGCTGCCCGAATTGCCCAAGGCCTGGGTCGGCGTGGAAGTGCAGCCGATCACCGGTTCGCAGTCGGCCGAGATGAAACTGCCCGGCGCCGGCTACCGCATTTCCCGTGTCTACCCGGGCAGCCCGCTGGTCAAGGCCGGCGCCAAGGTCGGCGACCTGCTGACGGCGCTGGATGGCGAACCGTTGAAGCCGAACAACGAAACCTCGGCCGAAGGGTTCGAGGATCGCGTGCACGACCTGACCCTGGGCGGCAAGGCCGTTTTCACCGCGATGCGCGACGGCAAGACGCAGAGTTTCGAGGTGAGCGTGACGCCCGCGCCGGTCGAAACCTCCGGCTTGCGCACGCTGGCGATCACCCGGCTGCGCGCCCAGTTGCGCGAGCTGGGTTTCTACGACCGCGTCGCGCTGCGGCTGCCGCCGGAACGCAACGGTGTCTTCGTAGATGGCGTGGAGGGCGGCGGCCCGGCCGGACTGGCGCATCTGAAGCGTAGCGACGTGATCGTTCGCCTCGGTAGTCGCGCGACGGCCAATCCCGCCCAGCTCGCCGAAGCGCTGGACGCCGCGCTGGCGCAAGCCGGCGACGACCTCATTCCCGTTCAGGTGATCCGCGGCAACCAGACGCGCATCCTCTTCCTCGATCGTTACTGGTTGACCGCAGACAATCCGGAGTCACGATGAAACTGTTCCACCGCGCCGTTCTTTTCGCCTCGGCCTTGCTCGTCTCGGCCTCTGCCTGGGCGGCCCGGCCGCTCGACGACTACAGCCAGATCTACCGCGCGCTGACGGCCAAACATGCCGCCGCCGTCGTCACGGTGAAGTTCGTCATGTCGGTCACCGCCTCGGGCAAGGAAGAACGCGCCGAAGACCGCACCCAGGGCCTGCTGGTTGCGAAAGACGGCCTGGTGCTGGTGCCCGATCGCGCCGTCAGCGTCGATTTCAGCGACTTCATGCCGGACGGCAAATCCAAGGGCGCCGCGCCGGTATCCAAGTCCAGCGAGTTCCGCGTTCGCCTGGCTGGCAGCGAAGACTGGTTGGCGGCCGATCTGGTGACGCGCGACAGTCAGCTGGGCCTGGCCTGGCTGCGTCTGCGCAACGCGCCCGCCGGCCTCGGCTTCGTCGATCTGGCCGACGGCGTGAAGGCCACGCCGGGCATGGTGTTCTTCTCCCTGCTGCGCACCTCGGACGAATGGGGCGGCGTACCGGTATTCCGCTCCGGCATGATCCTCGGCGAAACGCGTACGCCGAAGACGGTCCTGCTGGTCGACGGCGTGCCCGGCATGGCTTTCTCGGCCGAAGGGCATCCGATGGGCTACGTGGACATCGATTTCGGCCGCCTGATGCGTTCGCGCAGCAGCGGCAACGGCCTGGGCCTGGACATGGCCGACGTGGCGTTGCAGATGACGCCGATCGACAAGGTGGCCGCCGCTACGGCGATGGCCGCGAAACTTCCCGCCGTCGCGCCGGCCAAGTAATGCCGGCGTTCTACCATCGCCAGGCTGGATGAAAACGCACGGTTAATTTTTTATTAAAAGCGTGGCCGGCCTTGGGGGCCGGCCGCGTTATTGTTGGCAGACCCACCGGAGAAGCCACATGCTCGAGTCGATCGCACAACGTCGCTATGCGGCGTTTTTTGTTGCCTGCGTTCTGGCGCTTTCGCTCGGAGCTTGCAAACGCGAGGCCAACCAGGTGCCCGAGTTGCAGGGCGCGAACGCTCCGATCGACGTCAGCGGCAAGATCAAGGGCTTCGGCCTGGTCTCCGCCGGTCGCGACGAACAGGACGACGAAGCCGCGCTCGTGCTGGAATTCTCGCAGCCGCTCGCCGCGGCCCAGGCTTTCGACCAGTTGCTGGTGGTGAAAGGGCCGAAGGATGCTGTCGTCAAGGGCAGTTGGGTGCTGTCGGACGACGGCAAGAAGCTGCGCTTTCCCTACATCGAATCCAGCCAGACCTATACGGTGCTGATCCGGGCCGGTCTGGCGGCGGCGGACGGCAAGACGCTGGGCAAGGACGAACAGCGGAAGATATTCACCGGTCCGCTGGAACCGGCGGTCGGCTTCGCCTCGCAGGGCAGCGTGCTGCCGGCGCGCGAGAGCCGGGGCCTCCCGGTCGTTTCGGTCAACGTGCCGGAAGTGGACGTCGAGTTCTATCGCGTGCGGGACAGCGAAGTGGCGAAGTTCTTCGCCGAATACCAGCGCGGCGGCCGCCGCAGCGGCTGGCAGCTCGACCAGGGCGATTACGACTCCGGCAACACGCCGCTGCGCGATTACGCCGACTCCGTCTACGTCAACCGCTTCGTGCTGGGCGGCGCGCAGAACGAGCGCCGTCTGACCCATCTGCCGGTGCAGGACATCGCCGAGCTGCAGAAGCCAGGCCTGTATTTCGCGGCGATGAAGCAGGTCGGCCGTTTCGACAGCGAATACGAAACCGCGATCTTCTACGTCAGCGATATCGGCCTGCACGTGCGCGCGTACAAGGATCGCATCTACGCGCACACGGCCTCGCTGAAGACCGGCGAGGCGCTGGGCGACGTCGCGCTGTCGGTCATCGACCAGAAGGGCGAGACGGTCATGCGGGCCGCGACCGACGGCAATGGCGACGCCCTGGTCGCGTACAAGCTCGATGCCTCGCAGGTGCTGGTTGCGCGACGCGGCAACGATGTTTCCATGCTGGCTTTCAACCAGCCGGCGCTGGATTTGTCGGAGTTCGCGGTAGCCGGGCGCGAGCAGGCCTGGTTCGACGTTTTCGCCTGGTCCGGTCGCGATCTCTATCGTCCCGGCGAAACCATCCGCCTGTCGGCCTTGATGCGCGACCAGGACGGCAAGCCGGTGAAGGCGCAGCCCTTGTTCCTGAGCCTGAAACAGCCGGATGGCAAGGTGTTCCTGGAAACCCAGCTCAGTCCGCGCGAAGGCGGTTTCTACGAGTGGCAGCAGGCCTTGTCGCCCGACGTGCCGACCGGTCGCTGGCAGGTGCAGTTCCGTACCGCGCCCGGCGCCGCGGAGGTCGTGCAGGGCATGAGCCTGCGCATCGAGGAATTCCTGCCGGAGCGCATGAAGCTCGATCTCGCATCGGCGCAGAAGACGCTCAAGCCGGGCGAGGCGCTGCAGCTCGATGTTGCCGCTGCTTATCTGTACGGTGCGCCGGCCAGCGGCAACCGTTTCACCGCGAGGCTCGGCCTGATCGCCGAACAGCATCCTGTGGAGAAATATCCGGATCACTATTTCGGCGACCCGACCATCGCCTTGCCAAAAAAGACCGACGACATCGTCGACAGCGAGCTCGACGAACAAGGACGCCTGAAGACGCCGATCGAGCTGCCGGCCGAAGTGAAGGGCGGTGCGCCGGTTTCGGCCATCGTCACCGGCAGCGTCTACGAAACCGGCGGCCGTCCGGTCAGCCGCAGCCTCAAGCGCACGATGTGGCCGGCCGCGGCGCTTGTCGGCGTGCGCCCCTTGTTCGACGCGAAGGATTCCGCGCCTTACAACAGCACGGTCGGCTTCGAGCTGTTGCGCTCGGATGTCGACGGCAAGTTGTCGGCGGCCGGCAACCTCAGCGTCAGCCTGTTGCGCGAGCAGCGCGAATACCATTGGACCTACGAAAGCGGCCATTGGGGTTACGACTACACATCGACCTGGAAGACGATCGATACGAAGCCGGTCGCGGCCCGTGCCGAAGGCGCAACGCGCTTCGATTTCACGGTGGAGTGGGGCGACTATCGCGTGGAAGTGCGCGATCCGGCCACCGGCCTGGTCACGCGTTTCCCCTTCGTCGCCGGCTGGAGCGAGGACAACCAGAATCGCGGCCTGGATGCGCGTCCCGACAAGGTGAAGCTGGCCCTGGACAAGACGGCCTATCGCGCCGGCGACAAGCTCAAGGTCACGCTGACGCCGCCGCATGCCGGCTCCGGCGTGTTGCTGGTCGAAACCGATCATCTGCTGCATGCGCAGGCGATCGACGCCAAGCCCGGCAGCACGTTCGAACTCGCGGTCACGAAGGATTGGGAGCGCCATGACGTCTACATCACGGCGCTGGTGTTCCGCGGCGGCTCGTCGCTGGAGAAGATCACGCCGGCGCGCGCCGTCGGTGTCGCGCACGTGCCGATGGATCGCCGCGAACGCAGCGTCGCGGTGACGGTCACCGCGCCGAAGATGACCAAGCCCGAGCAGCCGCTTCCGATCACCGTCAAGGCGCCGGCGCTCGCCGGCAAGAAGGCCTGGGTCACGGTGTCGGCGGTCGATGTCGGCATCCTGAACATCACGCGCTTCCCGGTGCCGGATGCGTCGAAGCATTTCTTCGCGCAGCGCCGGCTCGGCGTCGATGCCTACGATATCTACGGCCGCGTGATCGAAAGCTTCGAAGGCGATGTCGCCCGACTCAAGTTCGGTGGCGACATGGCCGTGCAGGCCCTGCCGCAGGCGCGGCGTCCGACCGCGCGCGTGCAGACGGTGGACCTGTACTCCGGTGCCGTCGTGCTGGACCGCCAGGGCAATGCCCAGATCAAGCTCAACGTGCCGGATTTCAACGGTACTCTGCGCGTTTCCGCCCTGGTCTTCAGCCAGGACCAGTACGGCCAGGGCAGCAGCGAAAGCGTGTTGCGTGCGCCGATCCTGGCCGAGATCAGCGCGCCTCGCGCCTTGGCGCCCGGCGACAAGAGCATGCTGACCCTGGACGTGCAGAATTTCACCGGCAAGGCCGGTGAGTTCACCGTCGATCTCGATGCCAGCGGTCCGATCGAGATCGCGGGCGAGCGTCGCAAGCTCAGTCTCGGCGTCGAAAAGAAGAACACGTTGAGTTTCCCGATCACGGGCGGGCAGGGCATCGGCCTGGCGACGGTGAAACTCAAGGTCAGCGGCAGCGGGCAACAGGTGAACCGCAGTTTCGACGTGCCGGTGCGGCCGGCCTGGTCGGCGACCGCGCGTTCGCGCCTGATCGAACTCGCGCCCGGGCAGCCGCTGAACGTCGGTACCGATATCGCCAACGGCCTGTTGCCCGGTTCGGTCAATGCGCGCGTGACCCTGAGTCCGTTGCCGCCGATTCCGTTCGGCCAGGTGCTCGACGACCTGCTCAAGTATCCCTACGGCTGCGCCGAGCAGACGACGACGCGCGGCTATGCGGCCTTGCTGCTCGATGCCGATACCGCCCGGCGCATGGGTTTCACCGGGTTGACGCCGGACGAACGGCGCAAGCGCCTGGAGGGCGCGTTCACGCGATTGAGTTCGATGCAGACCAGCAGCGGCCATTTCTCCTTCTGGGGCGGCGACAGCGAGGCCTATCCGGTGCTGACGCCCTACATTTCGGAATTCCTGCTGGAATCGCGCGAGGCGGGCTTCGCGGTGCCCGAGGCGACCTTGCAGAAGGCGCTGGAGCGATTGAAAGAGGACCTGTTGACGGGTAGCGCGCCGTTCTACGGCTACAGCAACCGCGATCACCTGCGTTTCGCCTACCAGGCCCAGGCCGGTTACGTGCTGGCCCGCCTGAACCGTGCGCCGCTCGGCACGCTGCGCGCGCTGTACGACAACGAGCGCAGCAAGGCCAAGACGCCCCTGGCCCTGATGTACCTCGGCCTTGCCTTGAATCTGCAGGGAGACCAGGCGCGCGGCAAGAAGGCGATCGCCGAAGCGTTCGCGAAGAAGGACGAACGCGAAGGTTATTGGGGCGATTATGGTTCCAGCCTGCGCGACCAGGCCCTGATGCTGATGCTGGCGCGCAAGTACAAGTTGAAGACGCCGCAGGCCGAAGCGCGCTTGTTGGCCATCTCGAAGCAACTTGCCGCCGAAGAGGGCGGGATGTACCGCTGGTACAGCACGCAGGAGCAGATCGCGTTGGCCCGCCTGGCCAAGACCATGATGGCCGACATCGACCCGGCGAATGCGATCGCCGGCGACGTCGAGGTGGCCGGCAACAAGAGCGCGATTTCGTCCGAGCGGGTGCACAGCCGCCTTTACGATTACCGCGATCTCGCGGCCGGCGTGCGCTACGACCTGCGCTCCGCCGGCAAGCTCTACGCCGCGATCGATGTCGCGGGCATTCCGCGCACGCGCCCGGCGGTCAAGACCGACCAGATGAGCGTGGTGCGCCGTTACTACAACACCGACGGTACGGCATGGAAGGGCGGGGCCTTGAAGGAAGGCCAGGCCCTGATCGTGCAGCTCGAGGTGGAGTCGAAGGCGCGCATGCCCGATGCCTTGCTGGTCGATTTGTTGCCGGCCGGCCTGGAGATCGAGAACCTGAACCTGACGCCGGCCGAGCAGTGGGCCGATGTCAGCGTGGACGGCGTTTCGCTGGACGAGCGCGGCAGCCAGGCCAATATCGTGCACGAGGAGTACCGCGACGACCGTTACGTCGCCGCGTTGAAGCTCGAATACGGCACGGCCAAGCTCTACTACCTCGCGCGCGCCGTCACGCCGGGTACGTATGTCGTGCCGCCGCCGCAACTGGAGGACATGTATCGCCCGGAACTGCGTGCCATCGGCAAGGTGAATCCGGAAACCATCACGGTGGTCCAGCCCTGAGGCCATGATGCCGTATGCGCCCGCGCGGAGGCGGTGGCGACGCAGGCTGGCGCATGCGTCCGTCGTCGCTTCGCTGTGCCTGCTGTCGTTGTTCGCGCTGGACCGGCTGTTTCCCTTGCCCTTGCCGAAGCAGGAAGCGGCCAGCGTCGTCGTCACCGCACGCGACGGCAGACCCTTGCGCGCCTTCGCCGGCGCCAACGGCGTCTGGCGTTATCCGGTCGAGCCCGAGGATGTTTCGCCGCTCTACCTGCAGGCGTTGATCGGCTACGAAGATCGCTGGTTCTGGCGTCATCCCGGCGTGAATCCGGTGGCTATGCTGCGTGCGGGCGCGCAATGGGCCGGTAACGGACGCGTCGTTTCCGGCGGCTCGACCTTGAGCATGCAGGTCGCCCGCATCCTGGATCCGCACCCGCGCACCGCCGCGGGCAAGCTGCGCCAGGTGCTGCGCGCATTGCAACTGGAATGGCATTGTTCGAAGCGCGAGATCCTCACGCTGTACCTGAATCGCGCGCCCTTCGGCGGCACGATCGAGGGCGTGGAAGCGGCCAGTTGGGCCTATCTCGGAAAATCGTCGAAGCGTCTTTCGCATGCCGAAGCGGCGATGCTGGCCGTGTTGCCGCAATCGCCGAGCCGCCTGCGGCCCGATCGCAATCCGGCGCTGGCGCAGGCCGCGCGCGACAAGGTGCTCAGGCGACTGGCCGCGCAAGGCATCTGGCCGGAGGGCGAAGTGCAGGAAGCGCGCATCGAGCCCGTCGTCTCGCGACGCCTGCAGGCGCCGATGCTGGCGCCCCTGCTGGCCGATCGCCTGCGTCGCGCCAACCCCGGCCGCAGCCGGATCCGCAGCAGCATCGATGCCGACTTGCAGCAAGTGCTGGAACAACGCGTGGGCGAATATTTCTCGCGTTTGCCGGAGCGCAGTTCGGCGGCCTTGCTGGTGATCGACAATCGCACGCTCGAAGCCCAGGCCTATGTCGGCTCGCTGGCCTTCGCGCAGAAGGAGAGCCTGGGCCATGTCGACATGGTGCGCGCGACGCGATCGCCGGGCTCGACCTTGAAACCTTTTCTCTACGCACTCGCGATGGACGACGGCCTGATCCATTCGGAAAGCCTGCTCGTCGATGCTCCGCAATCGTTCGGCGACTACCGGCCGGTTAATTTCGATCCGAGCTTCAACGGGCCGGTGTCGGCCAGCGATGCCTTGCGCCTGTCGCTCAACGTGCCGGCGGTCGATCTGCTCGACCGCCTCGGCCCCGAGCGTTTCACCGCCCGCCTTGCCCATGCCGGCGTCGAACTGAAGCTGCCGCAGGGCGCGCGTCCGAACCTGTCCGTCATCCTCGGCGGTACCGGCGTATCGCTCGAACAACTTGTGGGCGCCTACGCCGCGTTCAATCGCGATGGACTGGCCGGTCGCGTGCACTATCTTCCCGGACAAAAGAGCGACGATCGCCGCCTGCTGTCGTCCGAGTCGGCCTGGATCTGGCGGGAAGTGCTGGAGGATCCCGTGCGCGGCGGCGGCAGCGAGGACGCCTTCGATCCGGGCCAGCGTCGTCGCGTCGCCTGGAAGACCGGTACCAGCTACGGTTTTCGCGATGCCTGGGCGCTGGGCAGCACGCGCGACTATACGGTCGGCGTGTGGGTCGGTCGTCCCGATGGCACGCCGATGCCCGGTCAATACGGTGCGATCACCGCGCTGCCCTTGTTGTTCGAGGTGGTGGACAGTCTGCCGCGGCGCGGCGCCGTCGCGATGCGCCGGCAATCGCCGCCGGGCGTATCGAAACAGACGATCTGCTGGCCCTTGGGAACCGCGTTCGATCCCGCGCAACCGGAACTGTGCCGGACGAAGCGCGAAGCCTGGACGCTCGCGGGCGTGGTGCCGCCGACTTTCGCCGAGCGCGGCGATCATCGCTGGAACGCCGGGCGGCTGGACATCCTCGTCGATGCGCACAGCGGCCTGCGCGTGACGGAACAGTGCGGTGCCGCGCACGAGACGCGCGCGCGGGCGCTGGTGCGCTGGCCGAGCCTGGCCTATCCCTGGCTCGCCGCGACCGAACGCCACGCGGCTTCCTTGCCGGCGCTGTCGCCCGATTGCGTTCCCGATGCCCTGGCCCGGATCGAAAACCTGCGAATCGAAGGTCCGGCGGAGGGCAGCGCCATCGCACGCGCTCCGAACAGCCCCACGCCGCCGCAACTGCGCTTGCGCGCGCTCGGCACGCAGGACCGCGTGCGTTGGCTGATCAATGGCGAGCTGGCCGGCGAAAGCCGGGCCAGCAACGGTTTCGTGCATGCCTTCGCCGAAGCGGGCGAGCAGCGCATCGTGGCGCTGGCCGACAGCGGCGCCTGGGCCGAACTGAATATCCGCGTATTGCGCTAGGCGCGTCCGCGGACCTCGTTTCGCGTCAGCTCAAGTGCTCGAGCACGTAGTCGGCCGCCGACACCTTGAACTCGCCGGGCGCTTCGACATGCAGTTGCTTGACCACGCCGTCTTCCGCGTACAGGGCGAAACGCTTGGCGCGCAGGCCCATGCCGAAGGGCGTGGCGTCGAGTTCGAGACCCAATGCCTTCGTGAACGCGCCGTTGCCGTCGGCGAGCATCAGCAGGTTGTCCGGCACGTTCTGGTTCTTCGCCCAGGCGCCCATCACGAAAGCATCGTTGACGGACAGGCAGGCGACCTCGATGCCGCGCCGCGAGAACTCGTCGAGTTTCTCGACATAGCCCGGCAGGTGTTTCGCCGAACAGGTTGGCGTGAACGCGCCGGGCACCGCGAACAGCATCACCTTCTTGCCGGAAAACAGTTCGTCGGTTCCGACGGCCTGTACGCCGTCCTTCAACACGTTCAACGTGGCCTGCGGGATCTTGTCGCCGATCTGGATGCTCATGCGGGTTCCTTGCGCGGTGGCCGCGATACGGGGCGGCGGAGGGGGAATATTAAGGTATGGAGGCCACAGCAGGCGATTTCAAGCGGTCGTCGCCCGCTTGAAATTCCAGCGGCGGAACCTAGATAGCAGGCATGGCGGCATGCAGCCGCACGTCAACCGCAAACGAGGAGAACACCATGAGCCTGATCCGTCAGCACGCCTGGAATGCCCGCAACCCGCTCCAGGACGAAATCAAGCAAGCCTTCGACAAATTCTTCGGCGACGCCGGCGACACCGACGCCTCCAGCGTCGTCACCAGCCAGTGGGTTCCGCGCGTGGACATCAAGGAGGAAGCCGACCGCTTCATCATTTTCGCCGACCTGCCGGGCGTGGACCCGAAGGATATCGAAGTGAACATGGACAAGGGCATCCTGTCGATCAAGGGCGAACGCAGTACTGGCAGCACCTCCGAGAACGAACGCTATTCGCGCGTCGAGCGCGCGCAGGGCGTGTTCTATAGGCGCTTCGCCTTGCCGGACAGCGCCAATCCGGAAGGCATTTCCGCCTCCGGCAAGAATGGCGTGCTGGAGATCGCCATTCCGAAGCGCCCGGAAACCACGCCGCGGCGCATCCAGGTGCAGTAATACCTCGCGTCGGTACCGATCCGACGGCGCCGCGGTTCTTCCGTCGGCCCGCAGGTGCGACAATCGGCCCGCGAAGTCCGCTTCGCGGGCTTTTCGCGCGTGACTGGCGCTTCGCCGGAAAGGGATGAGCATGCAGTTCAAGGACTACTACGAAACGCTGGGCGTGGAAGCCGGTGCCGGCGAGGCGGAGATCAAGACCGCCTATCGCCGGCTCGCGCGCAAGTACCACCCCGACGTCAGCAAGGAGAAGGGCGCCGAAGATCGTTTCAAGGCGATCAACGAGGCCTATGAAGTGCTGCGCGACAAGGACAAGCGCGCGGAGTACGACCGGTTGCGCGCGCAGGGTTATCGGCCGGGCGAGGAATTCCGTCCGCCGCCCGGTTTCGGCGGCGGCAACGGCTTCGGCCAGGGCGGTTTTCGTTTCGACGAAGGCGGCGCCGGCGGTTTCAGCGACTTCTTCGAATCCATCTTCGGCGGTCGCGCCGGTTTCGGTCAGCGCGGCGGTGCAGGCGCGCCGATGGGCGATACGCGGGCGAAACTCGCGATTCCGCTGGAAGTCGCCTATTCGGGCGGCGTGCAGCGCATCGGCATCGATGGCCGCACGCTGGAGGTAAAGGTACCGGCCGGCATCCGGCCGGGCCAGGCGATCCGTCTTTCCGGGCAGGGGCAGCAGCAGGGCGGCGGTCGTCGCGCGGATTTGCTGCTCGAAATCGATTACCGGCCGCATCCCGATTTCGAAGTGGATGGGCGAAACATCCTCTACACCCTCAGCCTCGCGCCCTGGGAAGCGGCGCTGGGCACCACGGTCAGCGTGCCGACCTTGGGCGGCCAGGTCGAGCTGAAGATTCCCGCCGATTCCGACGCCGGGAAAAAACTGCGCTTGCGCGGGCGCGGATTGCCGGGCAAGCCGGCGGCGGGCGACCAGATCGTCGAGATCGAGATCCGCGCGCCGAAAGCCGAGTCGGAGGCGCAGCGCGATCTGTATCGGCGCATGGCCGAGGCGTTCCGCGACTGATGGCGGTCGGTCGCAGGCGAAAAAAAAGCGGGCGCAGGCCCGCTTTTTCTGCCGCCAGCGCAGCGATCAGCCTTCGAGCAGCGAGTTGATCACGTCGATCAACTGGTTCTCGGTGAACGGCTTGGTGATGTAGGCCTTGGCGCCCTGGCGCATGCCCCAGACCTTGTCGGTTTCCTGGTCCTTGGTCGTGACCAGAACCACCGGGATGTGCGCGGTGGTCGGTTCCTTCGAGATGGCGCGCGTCGCCTGGAATCCGTTGAGGTTCGGCATCACCACGTCCATCAGGATCAGGTCCGGAACATGGGCCTTGGCGGCCTCGACGCCCGCAGAACCGTCTTCGGCGCTCAGGGCCTCGTGGCCGAGCTTTTCGACGATGCGCTTCATGCCCATGAGCTGGGACGGAGAGTCGTCGACGATGAGGATGCGTGCCATGGATTGCCCCTGAGGAAATTACACAGATTGTATGCCCGGGAAGGCCGGATCGCGCAAGATGAATGTCACAGATTCACCAGGGTGCGCCCGACCGAGCCGCCGGCCAGCATCCCCGGAAAAATCCCGGGCAGTTCATCCAGGCCTGCCTGGCGGGTGCATACCGATTCCAGGGCCTCGGGCTTCCAGTCGTCGGCCAGGCGCGCCCAGACCCGTTCGCGGATGGCGCGTGCGGTGCCGGCGGAGGCGATGCCCAGCAGGGAAACGCCCCGGATGATGAAGGGCATGACGGTAGCTTCCAGCGCGTGGCTGCCGGCCAGGCCGCAGCTGGCCACATTGCCGTAAGGCGCCGTTTGGGCCAGCAGGCTGGCCAGCATCGCGCCGCCGACATTGTCCAGGGCGCCGCCGAAACGGGCCGAATCCATCGGCCGCGAGGTGGCGACGGCCTCGCGCGGCAGTACTTCGCGGGCGCCGAGGCCGCGCAGGTAACCGGCATGTTCGGGTTTGCCGCTGATGGCATGCACTTCGTAGCCGGCTTTCGAGAAGATCGCGACGGCCAGGCTGCCGACGCCGCCGCTGGCGCCGCTGACGGCGATCGGCCCCAGGGCCGGCGTCTGCGCGTTCTCCAGCATCCGGTGCAGCGCCAGGCCGGCGGTGAATCCGGCGGTGCCGAGGATCATGCTTTCGCGCAGGCTCAAGCCGGCCGGCAGGGGGATGGCCCAGGCCGACTCCAGTCGGACGATCTCGCTGTAGCCGCCGTCGCGGGTCTCGGACAGGCCGCAGCCGGTGCAGAGCACGGCGTCGCCTTCCCTGAACGCCGGGTCGGAAGAAGCGATCACGTGACCGGCCACGTCGATGCCGCCGACCAGCGGGAAGCGTCGCAGGATCTTGCCTTCGCCCGTGCCGGCCAGCGCGTCCTTGAAGTTGATGCTGCTATGCGCGGCCCGCACGACGATCTCGCCGGGGCTCAGCGCATCCAGCGAAAGCGTTTCGACGCCGGCGCGATAGCCGGCCGCGTCGTTGTGGATGCGGAAGGCGCGGAATGCGGAAGGCGTGGGATTCATCATGAGCCTGCTTGGGCGACGTATTCGTTGTAGCAGTGGGTGGCGTAGTAGAGCGGTGCGTGGTCGAGCAGGACCAGCGGGGTCAGCGCGCCGAGGCCCTGCCGCCAGCGTTGCGCGTAGTCGGCGATGTGGTTGAACACCGCACGCGGATAGTCTGCCCGACGCGCGGGATCGATGACGTGTTCCCGCGTCGTGTGGGCGAAACCGAAAGCGGCCGGCGGCAGAGTCGGCACCACATCGCAGCCGTGCACGATCCGGTACACGGGCAAGGCGTCAAGGCAGGAGACGAAGCGTGCATCGCCGACCTTCGGTTGTCCGAAGCTGAGTACGGCGGCGATGGATTGTTCCGCGTGCTCGTGCAGTCGCGCAGCCGACAGGACGGCCAGTGCGCCACCGAGGCTGTGTCCGCAGATCCACCAGCGCCGCGGCGTGGCGAACAGGCCGGCGCCTCGCAAGGCGTCGAACAGTTCGTCGGCGCTGTCGGCGAAGCCGGCATGCGTCCAGCCGCCGGACGACGCCGCGCGTTTCGCGAAGCGGCCGTCGGTCCAGTAGTCGTTGGCGATCTCGCCGAATTTGGCCAGGGAATCGCCCGGCTTGAAAGCCTGCGTGCCGCGGAACGCCAACACGGTGTCGTGCCCGTCGAGATCGGCGGCGTAGGCGAATCCCTTGTGCTTCGCTCCCGCCAGGAAATGCATCGCTCGACTGCGCTCGCGCATCACCTCGCCGATGTTCGATGCATCGTCATAGGCGAGAAGCGCGTGTTCGCTCAACAGCCAGCGGTTCCGCGCGGAATTGATGCCGCCGTCGATTTCCAGTTCGTTCTGCGCATGGTCGAAATACCGATACCCGCGCACCGGCGGGTTGAGGTTGTCGAGCGTGGCGGCGGGCAGGGGGCGCATGCGGCAAGTGTGTCACGGCGCGAATCATGCGCAAAGAAAAAGCCGCCCCCAGGGCGGCTTTTCTGTTGTGCCCAGCAAGGCGATCAATTGCCCTTGTGGATCGCGCGCTTGTCCACCGCCAGCGCCGCTTCGTGCACGGCTTCCGACAGGGTCGGGTGCGCGTGGCAGATGCGGGCGAGGTCGTCGGCGGAGCCGTTGAACTCCATCGCGACGACGCCTTCGTGGATCATTTCGGAGACGTTGGCGCCGCACATGTGCACGCCGAGGATGCGATCGGTTTCGGCGTGCGCGAGGATTTTCACCATGCCGGCGGTCTCGTTCATCGCGACGGCGCGGCCGATGGCGGCGAAGGGGAAGCTGCCGACCTTGTAGTCGACGCCTTCGGCCTTGAGCTGCGCTTCGGTCTTGCCGACCCAGGCGATTTCCGGCTCGGTGTAGATCACCCAGGGCACGGTGTCGAGATTCACGTGACCTGGCAGGCCGGCGATGAGTTCGGCGACGGCGATGCCTTCTTCCGAGGCCTTG